>NZ_JBEXCS010000033.1:0-89472 GCF_040605395.1 Streptomyces sp. NPDC005648
CGGCCGAAGCGGGAGTGCAGGCGGGCCTGGTAGACCAGCCGCTCCTGCTCCAGCTTGATGACCTGCTCGTAGGAGCGCAGCTCCCACAGCTTCATACGGCGCCAGAGCAGGAACGTGGGGATGGGCGAGAGCAGCCAGCGGGTGAGGCGGACGCCCTCCATGTGCTTGTCGGCCGTGATGTCCGCGATCCGGCCGATCGCGTGCCGGGCGGCCTCGACGGCCACGATGAACAGCACCGGGATGACACCGTGCATGCCCACGCCCAGCGGGTCCGGCCAGGCCGCCGCGCCGTTGAAGGCGATCGTCGCCGCCGTCAGCAGCCACGCCGTCTGGCGCAGCAGCGGGAAGGGGATGCGGATCCAGGTGAGAAGGAGGTCCAGGGCGAGCAGGACACAGATACCGGCGTCGATGCCGACCGGGAAGACGTAGGCGAAGTTCCCGAAGCCCTTTTTGATGGCCAACTCGCGGACCGCCGCGTACGAACCGGCGAAGCCGATACCGGCGATGATCACGGCGCCGGTCACGACCACGCCGATGAGAACGCGGTGCATCCGAGTCAGCTGCAGTGGCGCGGCCACCCGTACTCCCCTCCCCTTGCGTGTTGTTGCGCGCAACAGGGTGGCACATGTGTGCGCCGGACGTATTGCCGGACGGGTGGAGCCCGGTCCCCACCGGGGTCCGGGCTCCGTCAAACAGCGGTGTTGAGCTGCGAGTTGGCGTCCAGGTGTGACAGTCAGCTCTTCTTCGACGCTGAGGAGGAGGGAGACGCCGAAGACGAGGCCGCGGCCTTCGAGGGCGACGCCGAGGGTGCCTTCGAGGCCGGCTTCGATGCCGACTTCGACGGCGAGGGGCTCGTCGTGCCCGCGCCGGAGCCCGCTCCCGACCCCGCGCCGCCACCGACGCCGTTCGCCGCCGACACCGTGGCCACCGCCTCCTTCGCCGCCTGCTCGGCCAGCTTCACGAGGTCGTCCGCTTTCGGGGCCTTCTCGCCCGCGAGGCCCGCGCCGTTGTAGTCGAGGGTGATGACGACGTTCTCGACGCGTGCCACCAGCGTCTGCTGCTTGAAGGCGCCTTCCTTCTTCTTCAGGTCGTAACGCACCAGCGTCGCCTCGTCGCCCGTCCCGGCGACCGTCTGCCACTTGGTGTTCTTCGCGCCCTCGACCGCCTGGGCGTCCTTGACCTGCTTCTGGAAGTACGTGTGCGCCAGCTGGTTGCCCTCGCCGCGGGTGGCGTCCGAGTCGAAGCGCAGCAGCGAGACGTTCAGCCAGCGGAACTGGGAGCCCTTCACACCGTTGTTGGCCAGGCTGCTCCAGGAGCAGCTCGCGCGCGTCGCCGTGTCACTGGAGGTGCCCGCCTTGCCGGACTTGACCCCCTTCGGCACCAGCGACGTCAGCGTCTTCTTCGACAGCACCCCGCACGAGTCCGGCAGCTTCTTGTACGCCGCCGCCTGCACCGTCGGCGACGGGTCGAGACCGCCGGCCGTGGCCGCCGTACCGGCGCCGTCCGAACCCTTGCTGCCGCTGTCGCTCGAACCAGAGTCCGAGGAACAGCCCGCCACCAGCAGCACCACCGGCACCGCGGCCGCGCACACAAGGACGCGGCCACGCCCCTTGGCGTGCGCTCGCTGGATCCGCTGGTCTCGCTCTGCTGCTCGCTGCATGGTTCCTTCACTCATGACGCTCGTGGTTCCCGCGGTCGGCGTTCCGGTCCGAGGGGCCACGGTACGCGGTGAGGAAGCGGCGCGGTTTTGTTTCAAGACCTTCGCGAGGAGGCGCGAGAGACACGCGAGGCGCCGTCAACCGCCCAGTACGTCCGCCAGCTTCGAGGCCAGATTCCGGGCCCTGCCCTGCATTTCCTCGCTGTCCGGCACCACGCCGACCGTCACCGGCTGCTCCGCGTACTCGATGGTCACGATGACGTTGGACGTGCGGAACGCCACAGTCACCGTGCGCTGCTGAACCGTCGAACCGGAACCGCTCACCACGTCGTTCAGGAACGCCTCGTCACCGAGATCGGAGAGAGTGCGGGGCTGGAGGGCGGACGGGGTGATGGAGGAAGAGGCCGATGAAGAAGGCGTGGAGGAGGGGGAGGAACCGGGGTCGGGGCTGCTGGAGACGTCCGCGGCCGACGCGGCGTTCGAACCGGAGTCGGGGCTGGAGGCGGAGGCCGACGGCTCGGGCAGATCCGCCGCCGTCTGCTTCTCCGCGAACAGCTCCTGCGCCTGGGCGTCGTCGCTCACCGAGTTGTCGTACGACACGACCCGCTCGAAGTCGACGAAGAGATGGTCGGTGGCGTCGGTCGACTCCACCTTCCAACGGCAGCCCGCCTTCCGGTCCGTGTCGAACGTCACCGTGGCATCGCCCTCGTAGGCCTTCTCGCGCTGCTCCTCGTCGGTGATCTGCTTGATGCCGGGGAGGAGGGAGTCGAGGGTGCTGTGCGAGAGCGCGCCGCACGGCTCCGGGAGCGTGTCGTACTTGCCCGGCTGGGCCGCGGCGGTCGCCGTGCCGGCCTGGCCGCGGTTCGCGTCGTCGGTGCTGCCGCCGCTGCCGGAGCCGCTGGTGCAGCCGGCCAGCAGCGCCGCGAGGAGGGCGGCCGTGCCGGATACGTAGGCCTTCCGCTGCACGGACGGGCTCCTCTCGACGCTGCTGGTTATTCGCTTGCCGCACGGGGGCGCCCCCTGCAGACAATGTCTATCGCACGCAACACCGCCAACGCCGGTCCGCTGTCCCATTCATTGACTCTGGCGCGGTTTTTGCGTTCTAGGACTTCTGTCATGTTTTCGGGGGATCGAGGAAGAAATGTCGTACGTAGAGATACCGGGCGCCAAGGTCCCGATCCGTATGTGGACCGACCCCGCCTCGGTCGAGGAGGTCGCACTCCAGCAGCTCCGCAACGTCGCGACCCTCCCGTGGATCAAGGGCCTGGCGGTCATGCCGGACGTCCACTACGGCAAGGGGGCGACGGTCGGGTCCGTGATCGCCATGCAGGGCGCGGTGTGCCCGGCGGCGGTCGGGGTGGACATCGGCTGCGGAATGTCCGCGGTGAAGACGTCCCTGACGGCCAATGACCTTCCCGGCGACCTGTCCCGACTGCGGTCGAAGGTCGAGCAGGCCATTCCGGTGGGGCGGGGGATGCATGACGACCCCGTGGACCCGGGGCGGCTGCACGGGTTTGCGACCGGCGGGTGGGACGACTTCTGGGGGCGGTTCGACGGGGTTGCGGAGGCGGTGAAGTTCCGTCACGAGCGTGCCGAGAAGCAGATGGGGACACTTGGGTCGGGGAATCATTATATAGAACTTTTGTTCGATGATGAGGGTTCGGTGTGGCTTACGCTCCATTCCGGCTCGCGGAACATCGGCAAGGAACTGGCCGAGCACCACATCGGCGTTGCCCAGAAGCTTCCGCACAACCAGGATCTGGTCGATCGCGACCTCGCCGTCTTCATTGCGGACACGCCGCAGATGGCCGCGTACCGGAACGACCTCTACTGGGCGCAGGAGTACGCGAAGTACAACCGCTCGATCATGATGGCGCTCCTCAAGGATGTGATCCGCAAGGAGTTCAAGAAGGCGAAGCCCGCTTTCGAGCCGGAGATCTCCTGCCATCACAATTACGTGGCGGAGGAGCGGTATGACGGGATGGACCTGTTGGTCACTCGCAAGGGGGCGATCCGTGCGGGTTCCGGTCAGTACGGGATCATCCCCGGTTCGATGGGGACCAGTTCATACATCGTGAAGGGCCTCGGCAACGAGAAGGCCTTCAACTCGGCGTCGCACGGCGCCGGTCGGCGCATGAGCCGCAACGCGGCGAAGCGCCGCTTCTCGACCAAGGACCTGGAGGAGCAGACGCGGGGCGTGGAGTGCCGTAAGGACTCCGGCGTCGTGGACGAGATCCCGGGTGCCTACAAGCCGATCGAGCAGGTCATCGACCAGCAGCGGGACCTGGTGGAGGTCGTGGCCAAGCTGAAGCAGGTCGTGTGTGTGAAGGGCTGACTCACCCCAGCCGTTTCTCCAGCAGCGTCACCGCGTACGGGCTGCCCAAGCCGTCCTCCTTCGCCGCCTGTTCGCCCACCACCCGGTAGCCCGCCGACTCGTAGTACGCGCGGAGCCGGGGGTTGGAGGCGAGGCAGTCGAGGCGGGCGTAGGGGCGGCCCGTCGCCCTGATGCGGGATTCGGCTTCGGTGAGCATGCGGTGGCCGGTGCCGGGCGGGGACGTGTGGGGGGTCGTCATCAGGCGGTGGATGTAGCCCGCGTCCGAGGGGCGCGGGCCCCAGGCCGCCACGTCGTCCCACCACAGTTCCCATGCGCCGGTCAGACGGGTGTCCGCGTGGGCCAGCCAGACCTCGCCCTCCCGCATACGGGCGGTGAAGTGGGCCTCGGTCTTCTCGCCCGGCTTCCACTGGTCGATGCCACGCGCCAGCTGCCACAGCGCCGCCGTGTCCCGGAGGCGGACCAGCGCCGGGGCGTCCGACGGGGTCGCCCTGCGGTAGGTCAGGGGCGGGTGGGTGGTGGGGCGGGGCTCCAGGAGGTGGGTGCGGAGGGTGGTGGAGAGCTGCCGTGGGTCGAGGGACAGCGCCTTCTCGACGTACGCCTCGACTCCGCCGTAGCGGTCCTTGAACGACGTCAGGTACCGGCGCATCACCGCCCCCGGAGCCCGTCCGAAGCCCGGCCAGGGCGGGGTGCGGCCCTCTCTCGCCGCCCAGGTCGCCACGATCGCCGGCGTCGCCAGTTCCGTGAGGCTGAAGTCCTCGACGATCGTCTCCTCCCCGACGCCCAGCAGGCCCAGGATCAGTGCGGCCAGCTGGCCCGTGCGGTCCTTGCCCGAGGCGCAGTGGAACACGAGGGGGACCCCGGTCTCCGCCGACTTCGCCACCAGCTCCAGGGCGCGGCCGATCTCCTCGACCCCGTCCTCCGCCACCTCCATGTACCGCTCCGCCAGGTACGGGTCCGGCTCGATGTCGTCGGCCAGGACCGCCTGGTTGTACGGGCGGTGTTCGACGCTGAGGTTGAGATAGGTGAAGGACGCGTCGGCCGGCACCCGGCCCCGCTTGGCCACCTCCCAGGGGTGGCGGAGGTCGATCACCGTGCCGACGCCGAGGGACAGAAAGCGGGACCAGTCCGCCGTACCGGTGCGCAGCTTGCCCAGGGAGTCCGCGCGGTACAGGAGGCCGGGGCGGACGCGGAGAGAGCCGGAGGCCGGATAGCCGCCCAGGTCGCGGAAGTTGTGCAGCGCGTCGAAAGCTATGTGTCGGTCCACAGAGGGTGACCCTATGCCTACTTCGCGTGCAGCACGGCGTAGATCATCACGAACGCCACGATGTGGATGCCGAAGAGGAAGTACGCGAGGTAGTACCAGACATAGCGCTCGCGCTTCTTCTCCAGCGACAGGCGCCGGCGGTCGGCTTCCGCCTCACGCTCGGCGGCGTCGTCGTCGGGCATCACAGTTCCCGGTGGACCTTGGTGTTCGACGCCTGGGCGCGCGGGCGCAGGACCAGGAGGTCGACGTTGACGTGGTGGGGGCGGGTGACCGCCCAGGTGATGGTGTCGGCGACGTCGTCGGCGGTCAACGGCTCCGCGACACCCTCGTACACCTTCGCCGCCTTGCTCTCGTCGCCGCCGAAACGGGTGAGCGCGAACTCGTCCGTCCTGACCATGCCGGGTGCGATCTCGATCACACGGACCGGCTGGCCGACGATCTCCAGGCGCAGGGTCTCCGCGAGGACATGGCTGCCGTGCTTGGCGGCGACATAGCCGGCGCCGCCCTCGTAGGTGCCGTGGCCGGCGGTCGAGGAGACGACGACGACCGTGCCGTCGCCGCTCGCGACCAGCTTGGGCAGGAGGGCCTGGGTGACGTTCAGGGTGCCGATGACGTTCGTCTCGTACATCGTGCGCCAGTCGGCGGGGTCGCCGGTGGCGACCGGGTCGGCGCCGAGGGCACCGCCGGCGTTGTTGACCAGGACGGCGATCGTCCTGAAGGCGGTGGCGAACTCGTCCACGGCCGCACGGTCGGTGACGTCCAGCTGGTACGCCGTCGCCTGGTGGCCCGCCGTGGTGATCTCCTCCGCGAGCGCCTCGATACGGTCCTTGCGGCGGGCGGTGAGGACTACTCGGTAGCCGGCGGCTGCCAGTCGGCGGGCGGTCGCGGCGCCGATTCCGCTGCTGGCGCCGGTGACGACCGCGATGCGGGAGGCCATGGGGTTCGCTCCTGGAGTTGGTTCACCTGTGCGGGTTCGTGGTCGCAAGGATAGGCGCCCGAGGACAGGCGCCGTGAGGGTGTGGGTGGCCGGGTGGTCTCACCCCCCGTTTCGCGGCGCCCACATGATCAGGGCCATTCCCGCCAGGCATACGAGCGCCCCGGCGACGTCCCACCGGTCGGGCCGGTAGCCGTCCGCGACCATCCCCCACAGGATCGAGCCCGCCACGAAGATGCCGCCGTACGCCGCGAGGATGCGGCCGAAGTGGGCGTCGGGCTGGAAGGTGGCCACGAAGCCGTAGGCGCCGAGGGCGAGGACGCCGCCGGCCATCCAGAGCCAGCCGCGGTGTTCACGTACGCCCTGCCAGATCAGCCAGGCACCGCCGATCTCGAAGAGGGCGGCGACGACGAAGAGGGCTGCGGAGCGGGCGATGAGCATGGCGCCAGACTCGCACGCCGGGTGGCTGTCACCTGATGGAGGGTGCCTGTGCCGGGCGCCGCGTGGGATACATCCGTACGTCCGCGGCGGAGCGAGGAGTGGTGGTTCGTATGGGGAGAGTCCGGAGCGTGCTCGGTGTGTGGGTGGCGGCCCTGGCGCTGGTGGCGGGGGCGGGAGCGCTGCCCGCCGCCGCCGTGCCGAACGGTGGTCCCGAGGCCGATCTCGCCTATCACGGTGCCGCGTCCATGGACCGCGGCACGGTCGAGGTGCGGTTCACCCCGCGCAACCACGGGCCGTCCGCCGTACCGGACGCGACGGTGCGGCTCAGATGGTCGGTGGCGCTGGCCGACGCGCAGGCGCTGCCGCTGGGGTGTGCCCGCTCGGAGGAGCGGGTGGTGCTGTGCCGGGTGGGGGCGCTGGCCGCGGACGACCTGGGGGAACAGATCGATCTGCGGGTACGGCTGGTCGGCGCGCCGTCCGAGGTGCTGCTGGAGATCGATACGGTGTGGAGCGGGGGTGCCGTGGACCGGAACCGGGTGAACGACCGGCAGCGGGTACTCGTGCTGGACACGGGGGACGAGTACTACTTCTGACGGGTACGGATTCCCCTGGCGGTTGGCAGGGATCGGCAGTCGAGTCGAGTCGAGGGAGCGGGGCGATGGCGGGCAGCACGGGCCGGGAGCGGCTGCTGGAGGAGCTGGCCGGGGTCTCGCGCCGCTACATGGCCTCGTACGCCCTGTTCAACCAGGCCGTCGCCGACCATCTCGGCCTCCACCCCACCGATCTGCAGTGTCTGAACCTGCTGACCCTTGAGGGCGGCCCGGTGACGACCGGCCGGATCGCCGAGCTGACCGGGCTGACGACCGGGTCGGCGACCCGGCTGGTGGACCGGCTGGAGAAGGCCGGGTACGTCGTCCGCGAACGGGACGCGGCCGACCGGCGCAAGGTGCTGGTGGTGACCGTGCCGGAGCGGATCGCCGAGTTCGGCCGGATGTGGGAACGCCTGGGCGGCGGCTGGTACGACCTCTTCGAGGAGCTGGACGACACCCAACTCGCCGTGATCGTGGCGCACATGAGGCGGACGGTGGAGTTCAGCGGCACCCAGGTGGCGCGGCTGCGGGCCGGGGACGCCTAGGAGTCCGACGAGGGGGCGCTGATCTTGTGGGTGGCCGAGAACCGCGCTCTGGAGAAGTCCGCCGAGGCACAGGCCCGCGCTCGAATCTCATGGTTCGCGATTCCTAGTGGTGCTGCTCCACCGGTGCCTTGCGCGGCAGCAGTCGTACGAGGGGCAGGCACAGGGTGACGGCTGCGGCGACCACGGTGAGGCTCAGGTGCAGGGCGTGGGTCTCGCCGTCGCCGGCCGCCTTGAAGTAGACGGTGGTCACGGCGGCCGCCCCGACGGCGTTGGCGAGCTGCTGCACCGCGTTGAGGGACCCGCTCGCGCTGCCCGCCTCCTCGGGGGCGATGTCGCCGATGGTGATGTCGTAGACCGTGCCGAAGCAGGTGCCCATGCCGAGGCCGACGAGGAGGAGCGGCGGGACCAGGGCCCAGGCCGAGCCTTCCGCGAGCAGGGCGAGGCAGCCGCAGCCGGTGAGGATCAGCAGCAGTCCGGCGACGACCAGTCGACGGCCGTAGCGGTGGATCAGCCGGTAACAGGCGATCGACGCGACCACGATCCCGGCGGACAGGGGGATCAGTCCGAGCGCGGTGCCCGCGGGGGAGCGGCCGAGGCCGCGCTGGAAGTAGAGGGAGACGGTGTAGAGGAGGCCGGCGACCGCGGCGAAGGTGAGGACGCCCAGGATCAGACCCGAGGTGAAACCGCGGTTGCCCAGGAGGCTCGGGCGGATCAGCGGCTCGGGCGCGGTGCGCTGGCGGTGGCAGAAGGCGCCGGACAGAGCGGCACCGAGGAGGAGCAGGGCGAGCGGACGGAGGCCCCAGCCGCCGTCAGAGCCGTCGATCAGGCCACCGAGGAGGCCGAGCATCGCGCCCGCGAGGAGCGCCGACCCCGGGCCGTCGACGGCGAGAGAGCGGTCGCCGGTGTCGCGGGGGAGCAGCCGGGCGGCGGCGAGGAGCGCGGCGCCGCCGAGCAGCAGGTTGATCAGGAACATCGGACGCCAGCCGAGGCCGGCGAGGTCGGCGTCGACCAGGAAGCCGGCGAGGATCGGGCCGCCGACGGCGGACAAACCGATGACCGGCCCGAACAGGCTGAACGCCTTGCCGATCTCCTCCCGGGGCCAGGTCGCGCCGAGGATCCCGAAGCCCTGCGGGACGACGAGCGCCCCGAAGGCGCCCTGGGCGAGCCGGGCGACGACCAGAGCGGTCGGGGTGGGGGCGAGTCCGCAGGCCAGTGAGGCGGCGACGAACCCGGCGAGGCCGAGCAGGAACAGCCGGCGGCGCCCGTACTTGTCGCCGAGCCGGCCGCCGGGGACCAGCAGCACGCCGAGCGCGAGTGCGTAGGAGGCGCCGAGCCACTGGACGAGGCCCGCGCCGCCGCCCAGGTCCCGCGTGATGGTGGGGGCGGCGAGGTTGGTGATCGTCGCGTCGAGGAGGTCGAGGACGTCGGCGGCGAGGACCACGGCGAGTACGGCCCAGCGGGCGCGGGGGGTGAGGGGCGGTGGTGGGGTCCGTTTTTCATCTGCGTTACGAAGAATCTGTGTCACGCAGATAAAATTGCATGGGTGGTCGACGTGGGGCAACCCATTTGGAATACGCGGGGCGGCCAGGCCGTTGGGCGGTATAGTTTAATCGTCAACAACTTGGAGGTTGAGCGACCATGCAGTTCGGGATCTTCAGCGTCGGCGATGTCACGCCGGACCCGACGACGGGCCGTACGCCGACGGAGCGCGAGCGGATCAAGGCCATGGTCGCCATCGCGCTGAAGGCCGAGGAGGTCGGGCTCGACGTGTTCGCCACGGGCGAGCACCACAACCCGCCCTTCGTGCCGTCGTCCCCGACCACGATGCTCGGGTACGTCGCCGCGCGGACGGAGAAGCTGGTCCTCTCCACCTCCACGACGCTCATCACCACCAACGACCCGGTGAAGATCGCCGAGGACTTCGCGATGCTCCAGCACCTCGCGGACGGCCGGGTGGACCTGATGATGGGGCGTGGGAACACGGGCCCGGTGTACCCCTGGTTCGGCCAGGACATCCGCCAGGGCCTCAACCTCGCCATCGAGAACTACGCCCTGCTACGGCGGCTGTGGCGCGAGGACGTCGTCGACTGGGAGGGGAAGTTCCGCACCCCTCTGCAGGGGTTCACGTCGACACCGCGGCCGCTGGACGGGGTGCCCCCGTTCGTCTGGCACGGCTCGATCCGCTCGCCGGAGATCGCCGAGCAGGCCGCCTACTACGGCGACGGCTTCTTCCACAACAACATCTTCTGGCCCGCCGACCACACCAAGCGGATGGTCGAGCTGTACCGGACCCGGTACGCCCACTACGGGCACGGGACTCCCGAGCAGGCGATCGTCGGGCTCGGCGGCCAGGTGTTCATGCGGCGCAACTCGCAGGACGCGGTGCGGGAGTTCCGGCCGTACTTCGATGTCGCGCCGGTCTACGGCCACGGGCCGTCCCTCGAGGACTTCACCGAGCAGACCCCGCTGACGGTGGGTTCGCCGCAGCAGGTGATCGAGAAGACGTTGTCCTTCCGCGAGTACGCCGGTGACTACCAGCGCCAGCTGTTCCTGGTGGACCATGCGGGGCTGCCGCTGAAGACCGTGCTGGAGCAGATCGACATGCTCGGCGAGGAGGTCGTGCCGGTGCTGCGCGAGGAGTTCGCGAAGGGGCGGCCGGCGGGGGTGCCGGACGCGCCCACGCATGCGTCGCTGGTGGCCGCGGCCGAGAAGGAGAGCGGCGCCGCGCAGAAGGAGAACGTCGCATGAAGCTCGTTGTCGTCTCGGCGGGGCTGAGTGTCCCGTCGTCCACTCGGTTGCTGGGGGACCGGCTGGCCGCGGCGGTCGGGCGGCAGGCTGGGTCTGGGTCTGGGTCTGGGTCTGGTGCTGGGTCGGGGTTGGGGGCTGAGGTGGAGGTCGAGGTCGTCGAGTTGCGGGAGCTCGCTGTCGAGATCGCGCACAACTTCACCAACGGGTTTCCCGGACGGGCGCTCTCCGCGGCGATCGACTCCGTCGCGGGTGCGGACGGACTGATCGTCGTCACGCCGGTGTTCTCGGCCTCGTACAGCGGGCTGTTCAAGTCGTTCTTCGACGTGGTGAGCGTGAGCGACAAGGACGCGCTGGCGGGGAAGCCGGTGCTGATCGCGGCGACCGGCGGTACGGCACGGCACTCGCTGGTGCTGGAGCACGCGCTGCGTCCGCTGTTCGCGTACCTGCGGGCCGTGGTCGTGCCGACGGGCGTGTACGCCGCGTCGGAGGACTGGGGCGCGGAGGGGCTGGACGGCAGGATCGAGCGGGCCGCGGGGGAGCTGGCGGGGCTGATGACGGGGCTCAGGAAGGGGCTGACGAAGGGGTTGAGTGAGGGGCTGCGTGACGGGCTGAGTGAGGGGCTGCGTGAGGAGCTTGTCTCGCGGAGGGGGGAGCGGGAGGAGCAGGGAGACCTGGGGGTCGGCCTGGTTCCGTTCGAGGAGCGGCTCGCCGCGTTGTCGCCCACGCGGTGAAGCCCTCCGGGCCTCCGTGAGAAGACGGTAGGAGAGGCCCTCGGGTTGCCCATGTGACGGTGAGAGCGCGGTAAAAAGGCCGATCTTAGACCCGCTCATCCGGCTGAACCGCCGGAGGCCTTGGCAGACTGGGTCCGTGCCCCAAACTGTGCTGCTCGCCGAAGACGACCGCGCCATCCGTCATGCCCTGGAGCGGGCCCTGAGCCTGGAGGGCTACCAGGTCACCGCGGTCGCCGACGGCGTGGAGGCGCTGGCGCAGGCCCACAAGACCCCGCCCGACGTCCTTCTCCTCGATGTGATGATGCCCGGCATCGACGGCCTCCAGGTCTGCCGGGTACTGCGCGCCGAGGGCGACCGCACCCCGATCCTGATGCTGACGGCACTCGTGGAGACCGCGGATCGCATCGCCGGTCTGGACGCCGGTGCCGACGACTACGTCGTGAAGCCCTTCGACGTCGAGGAGGTCTTCGCCCGGCTGCGCGCGCTGCTGCGGCGGACCTCCTCGGACAGCGGCGCCGTGGCCGACGTACCGAAGGAGCTTCCCGCCGTCACCTCCGGCGACCGGCAGATCGAGGCCGCCGGGCTGCGGATGGACGTACAGGCGCGGCGGGCCTGGCGTGGGGAGCGGGAGCTGGAGCTGACCCGGACCGAGTTCGAGCTGCTGGAGCTGCTCGTGCGCAACGCGGGCATCGTGCTCGACCACTCGACCATCTACGACCGCATCTGGGGGTACGACTTCGGGCCCGGCTCGAAGAACCTCGCCGTCTACGTCGGCTACCTCCGCCGCAAGCTCGACGAGCCCGGCGCCCCGCAGCTCATCCACACGGTCCGCGGCGTCGGCTACGTGCTGCGGGAGGATTGAGCACGACGGATCGGTGGGACGGCGGGACGGTGGGACGGCGGGACGGGTGCGGGAGGACTGAGTGGGCCGGATCAGACGGCTGCTGGCGAGACGGCGGCCGGGGCTGGTCTCCCTGCGTACGACGTTCGCGGTGTCCTTCGCGGCGGTCACCGCGGCGGTGACCGTGCTGGTCGGTGTGCTGTCGTACAGCGCCGCCGCGCGGCTGGTGCGGGTGGACCAGGAGTCCGTGTTCGTCCAGGTCGTACAGGATCTGCAGGACGAGGTGCGGCAGCATCGGATGACCCCGGACGACTTCTCGTCCTCGGCGCCCGGGCATGACATCGTGCGGCCCGCGCGGACGGATGTGCAGGTCCTGGGGCCGGACGGGGCGGTGGTCGACGCCGGGAGTCCTGGGCTGCCCGTGACGGGCGGGGACCGGCGGATCGCGGGGGCCGGGACGGCCGGGAAGAGCGTCGAGCACAAGGACGTCGTCGTCGCGAGCGATGTGTACCGGATCGCCACCGTCTCGCTCGGGGACGGGCGGGGGGCCGTGCAGGTCGCGCAGGAGTTCAGCGACACCGAGGATCTGCTGCGGGCGCTGCAGCAGCGGACGTTGATCCTGATGGCGGTGGTCGTCGCGGCGGCCGGGTTGTTCGGGTGGTGGCTCGCTCGGCGCATCACGCGCCGGCTGATCATCCTGACCTCGGCGGCGGAGGATGTCGCGCGGACCCGGCAGCTGGGGATCGAGGTGCCGGTGACGGGTTATGACGAGGTGGGGCGGCTGGGGCGGGCCTTCGACCGGATGCTGGGGCGGCTCGCGCAGTCGGAGGAGGACCAGCGGCGGCTGGTGCAGGACGCGGGGCACGAGCTGCGTACGCCGCTGACGTCCTTGCGTACGAACATCTCGTTGCTGCGGAGGCTCGACGAGCTGCCGCTCTCGACGCGGGCGGAGCTGGTGGCGGACCTCGGCCAGGAGGCTCGGGAACTGACCGATCTGGTCAATGAGCTGGTGGATCTGGCGGCGGGGCAGTCGGATACGGAGCCGCCGCAGCGGGTGGATCTCGCGGATATCGCCGAGGACGTGGCGGGGTTGGCTCGGCGGCGGACGGGGCGGGCTGTGACGGTGCGGGTGAGTGGGGACACGACGACCGACGGGCGGCCGGGGATGTTGCAGCGGGCGATCTCCAATCTGGTCGAGAACGCGGCGAAGTTCGATCGTGGGGGGAGTGGGCCGATCGAGATCGCGGTGTCGGGGCCTGCTCGGGCGGGGGTGGTTCGGGTGGAGGTGCTTGACCGGGGGCCGGGGATTTCGGCGCCGGACCTTACGCGGGTGTTCGACCGCTTCTACCGGGCGGCGGATGCGAGGTCGTTGCCGGGGTCGGGGTTGGGGTTGTCGATCGTGCGGGAGGTGGCTATGGCGCATGGGGGAGCACCGTTCGCCATGACGAGGGACGGCGGGGGCTCGGTGATCGGGTTCACAGTGGGCGGCGTGGGCGCGGGCGCCTGAGCATGCCTGCGGCGCCAGTGCGGGTGGGCGGAGCGCCTGAGAATGCCTGCGGCGCGGGCGGCGGTTGAGTGAGCGCGGCCACCTGAGAATGCCTGCGGCGCCAGTGGGGGTGGGCGGGGCGCCTGAGAATGCCTGCGGCGCAGCTGCGGGTGGGGTGGGGGCTTGTGTAGCGCCTAGGGGTGGTGGGTGAGTCGGGGCCGGGCCGGGGGGTATCCGTCCTCGGTCGGGCGCCACTGCCAGCTGGAGAGGGCACCGGTGCCGGACGCCCGCCGCTGCGGGCGGACACCCCCCGTCCCGTCCCCTCCCCGCCGTACGCGCCTGCACGACGCCCAAGCCCACCTGGCCTTCTGCCCGAGGGCGCCTGCACGCCCTGCTTTTCAGGCGCGCAGGACCGACGGCCCGTGTCAACGCCGGGCGCCGGCACGCTTTTCAGGGGCGCGGGGAACTGCGCGACCAGCCCCCACGGCGCCGCACTGTGATCCACGAGGCCGACGGCACATGGCAACGCCGGCCGCGTGTGGGTTTTCTTGGGGGCGCGGGGAACTGCGCGATCGGCCACGATGGCGCCGCACTGTGATGCACGAGGCCAAGGGCTCATCGCGACGCCGGGTGCCCGTACGTTTTTCAGGGGCGCGGGGAACTGCGCGATCGGCCACGACGGCGCCGCACCCGCCCAACAACTCCCCACCCCCGACGGCACAAACCAGCCAACCAATCGCCTGCTCGCTCCCCTCCCCTCACACAGGAAACTCCTTGATCGGAACGCCAGTTGACGCTGCGTTCATAAACTTTGCCTGGACATGACCATTCAGCCATGTTTCTTTGCCGGTCTTGTATTGATCCCGGACGCCACGCCTATGGTGATCGCCGCGCAACGGCTTGACCGAGCCGAGGGGAGCGCGTGGATCGACGGGGGTTGATTCGGCATGGCCGACGAGATGGTGCTCAGAGCGCAGAGGTTCGTCAACACGACGTACAACAACGGGGCCGCGCTGGGCATATCCAAGCTCGACGAGAACGGGAAGACCGGCTGGCCGGTGATGTACGCCCTGACGCGGGCGCTGCAGTACGAGATGGGGATCACGAGTCTGTCGGACTCGTTCGGCCCGACCACTCTGTCCACGCTTCAGTCGAAGTACCCGAAGCTGGACGACTCCACGGTCCCGTCGGCCAACTTCTGCCGCATCCTGCAGTCGGCCCTGTACTGCAAGGGGTACGACGGCGGCGAGATCGACGGTATCTACAACGGTCGCGTCAAGGACGCCGTGGCCAAGCTCAAGGCCAACATGGGCGTCGACGGTGTCTACCCGGGAAGTTCGCTTGAGCCGAAGGTGGTCAAGGGGCTCCTGAACATGGACGCCTATGTGACCGTCAACGGCGGGTCGGACACCGTTCGTGAGATCCAGCAGTGGCTGAACCGGCGCTACGTCGGACGCCGGGACTTCTTCGTGATCCCGTGCGACGGGCATCACTCACGGGATGTCGCGAAGTCGATGCTGTTCGCCATCCAGTTCGAGCTGGGTATGGCCGACGGCACCGCCAACGGAGTCTTCGGCCCCGGCACCCAGAGCGGACTGAAGAACCACACCGTGGCGGTCGGCACGACCGGCACATGGGCGTCGTTGTTCACCGCCGCGATGATCCTCAACAAGCGGAACGTGCCCTTCGGCAACTTCACCGGTGATGTCAAAGCGGGCGTCGAGGCGTTCCAGTCCTTCGCCAAGCTTCCGGTGAGCGGTGTCGGCGATTTCCAGACCTGGGCCTCGCTGCTGGTCTCCTACGGTGACCAGACCCGGAAGGGCACCGCGTGCGACGGCGTCACCAAGATCACGCCGGCCCGGGCTCAGGCCCTGAAGAGCGCCGGGTACCAGTACATCGGGCGGTATCTGTCCAACCCGTCCACCACCAGCCTGCCGGAGAAGCAGATCCAGCCCGGTGAGCTCGCGACCATCAAGCAGAACGGTCTGCGCTGCTTCCCGATCTACCAGACCTGGTCGCGGTCCGCGGACTACTTCAGCTACCCGCAGGGCTGCGTCGACGCGACCAACGCCATCGAGTGGGCCAGGATCCACGGCTTCAAGCCGGGGACCATCATCTACTTCGCCGTCGACTACGACGCCCAGGACGGTGAGATCACCGACTATGTGCTGAAGCACTTCCGGGGCGTCTACCGGACGGTCGGCGAGAACTCGTCGTACGGCGTCGGAGTCTACGGACCGCGCAATGTGTGTCAGCGGGTCGCCGACGCCGGCTACGCCGCCGCGAGCTTCGTCTCCGACATGTCGTCCGGCTTCTCCGGCAACCTCGGCTACCCGCTGCCCACCAACTGGGCCTTCGACCAGATCGCCACCGTGAAGATCGGCTCCGGCGACGGCGCCATCGAGATCGACAACAACATCGCCTCCGGACGGGACACCGGACAGGGAGACTTCGATCCGGGCGTCCCGGTCACCTCCGATCTCGACGTCGACCTGGACAAGGCCGCCTATCGCGCTCCCCTGCTCAAGGACGTGCAGACCTATCTGAACTCGATCGGCGTCCCGGAGACCGGCGGTGAGGGCTGGACCGTGGACGACGACTGGGTGACGTACAACGTCGTCTCCACGACCGAGGCGTTCAACATGGTCATGGACGCCGACTGGCTGTTCACCAACCTGGCCAGGACGCTGAAGCTGCGCAAGGCGCTCATCCAGGCGCCCGTCCTGTGGGAGCTGCGGAAGCTCAACCCGCTGGACGCGCTCGCCGACGAGGCGGTGAAGGCCGGGGTGAAGGACGACTGCAGCACCGGCTGGGGGCAGATCTTCGCCTGGGTGACCATCGATGCCCGCAACTACTGCCGGGAGCAGGGGATCATCAACGGCGCCCCACTGACGAGCTCCGACACCCGCGCGGTCTGGAACAACCTCCAGGAGCCCGAGTACAACATCCCGTCCGTGGCCTATCTGACCGTCTACAACGCCCATCAGCTCGGTATCGCCAGGCCCTCGCTCACCACCGGCCTGGCCGACACGCAAAAGCTCCTCGCCCGCTACAACGGCACCGGTGAAAAGGCCGAGAAGTACGGCCAGGAGCTGATCGGCCTCTACAGCGTGCTGGAGAACTACAACAAGCTCAGCCGCGCCAAGTAGACCGGACACGATCGTGAAGAATGGGCGCATGCGGAAGCTGTGGATCCCCGTGGCCGTCAATCTGCTGCTCGGGATTCCGGCCGTCGTCCCGCTGTTCCTGGCCTGGTACATCCTCGCCAACGGCCCGCTCGCGGCGCTCGGCTGGACGATGCAGGACCCCAACGAGAACGACGGCATGCTGCTCTGGCTGGTCATCGCGGCCCCGGTGTTCTGCCTGTTCGGACTCGTCTGGGGACTGGCCAACGCCTGGCTGCGACGCCGGACTCCGGTCCGGTCGTCCCGCTACTGGCCGGTGTGTGCCGTCGCCTCCCTCGCCCCGTTCTTCGTGATCTTCGGTCTGTTCTGACAACTCCGGTCCAAGGGGAGACAGGAAAACGTGGATCACGACATGACACGGCGTACGGTCGTCAAGGCCTCCGCCGTCATCGGCGCGGCCGTCGCCGCCGGTTCGGTGCTGCCCGTGGGCAGTGCGACGGCCGCTGAGCGGCGCGGACCCAAGCGGCCGGCGACCTCCGCCAACGGCTGGACCGTGCAGGCGAACACGGACCGCGACTCGCAGGTGTGGACCCGGCCGGTCTCCGGTACGGCACTGGGCGTGCCGGTGTGGATCGGCGACGTGGAGACGGTGCTCGTCCACGTCGTACGCCGCTTCCACTACGAGGTGCAGGAGCTCACGGCGGTGGACCTGGCCGGATGGCGTCCCGCCAAGGGGCTGCGCCGCGACCTGCCGGAGTCCAACCTCGCCTCCGGCACCGCCGTACGCATCCGGCCGGGTGCCCGTGCGCGGGGCTCGCTCTTCCCGCTCCAGGTGGACGCCGTGCGGGACATTCTCGCGGACTGCCGGGGCGTCGTCCGCTGGGGCGGCGAGGACCGGCCCGTCGACGAGTCGCTCTTCTACGTCGCCGTGGGGCCGCAGGACGAGCGGCTGCCCGCGCTGGCCGCGGGCCTGCGCGAGGCGACGTTCCGTTAGAACAGGGGAGATCCCAACATGAAGCGAATAGCCGGCGTGCTCGCCGCCACCGTTGCCGCCACGGCGGCGATGCTCACCCCCGCGTCCGCCGCGGGGGTCACTCCGGAGGTGACCGTCGCCTCCAACGCCGACGCCGGGACCCGGGCCTGGGCCGTCGCCCACCCGCAGGAGGTCGTGGCCCAGTCCACCGAGTGCGGCGGCAACTACAACACCCTCGTCTACATCGACGGCAACCTGCCCGGTGACGTCAACGGCGACGACGGCAGCATGGCCGCCTACGCCGGCGGCGGACTGCTCTGTGTGATCTTCAAGAACGAGACACCGGGCAAGGCCAACTACATGTTCCTCCAGGCCTGTCCGGGCACCAGCGCGAGCAGCGCCTGCGGCACGGACGACGGCTACTACAGCAAGTACGCCGGCCCGGTCTACATCAGTCAGGGCACGGGCGGCTGCTGGACGGCCTCGTACAAGATGAAGACCGAGGCGGAGGACCGGTACCTCATCAACGGCAAGCGCAGCTACAGCTGCTGAAAGGACATCAGAAACAATGACGCGCAAGGCACTTGTCCCGGCGGGCCTCGGCGCAGCCGCCCTCGCCGCCACCGTGCTGCTCGCCGCGCCGGCTCTCGCCGCCACCACGACCGGCCATTCGCAGTTCGACGTGTACTTCCCCGGGCAGAAGCCCGCGACCAGCTACTACGTCGACAACATCGCGACGCAGAAGGACGGGACGATAGCGGGCAGATCGCGGTTGAGCTGGCAGATCCTCGACGACCAGGCCATCGACCTGTCCAAGCGGTTCACCAGCTTCAAGATCACCAGCCGGATCGAGGAGCGGCTGACCAAGGACGGCACCGACAACGTGTACTCGTCGAAGACCTGCGACCTGACCAAGCTCGTCAACGACAACTACACCTGGTTCCAGGACGAGCCGGTCAACAACTGCGCCGCCCCCTCCGCCCTCTACGACGGCGAGGTGTTCTGGTCGAGCGACTCGACGATCGTCTACGACATCGAGGGCGACGGTAAGGGCGCCATCACACAGGAGCTTCAGGGCTCCCCGCTGATCCACGGCTGATCCAGGGCTGGTCCAGGGCTGCTCTGGAGGCGGTCCAGGAGGGCCGACCCTGATGCCGGTCGGCCCCGGTGCGAGACTTGCGCCGGGGCCGACCGGCCGTCGTGCTGTGGGGGAAGGGGCCTGCCGGTGAAGGGCGTTGTGCGTGATCGCCGGGTTCGCGGCGCGGTCGTGCTGGGGCTGCTGCTGGTCGGGTGCGTGCTCGTGTGGCGTACGGCGAACTCGACGGGAGGCGGGGTCGAGGCCGCCGCGCACGGGGGCACGGCTCAGTGCGCGCGGGTCGTACGGGGGTATGCCGACAGCCTCGCCGGACAGCGGCGGGACGACAACTCGCAGCCCGGGGTGGGTGTCTGGGGTGGGGGGACGGTGACCGCGCGCTGCGGGGTCGAGCCGCCGGCCCCGACGACGGACGCGTGCGTGAGCGTCGACGGCGTGGACTGGGTGTGGCGTCCGGCGAAGTCGGGTGAGGACCGCAGAGTCCTGGTCACCTACGGCCGCGACCCCGCCGTCGAGGTGGCGATCTCCGACCGGGTCGGCGCCACCGATGACGTGCTGGTGGAGATGAGCCGCGCGGTCAGGGCGATCCCGCGCCACGCCCGCTGCATCGGGGACGACGACGTGTGAGCCGGGCGGTCGGGTGCCGCATGGGGGCTCTCCTGCTCCGTGCGGTGCCGAGTCCGTGACGTGCTGAGCTCAACCTCGGGGTGTGGTCCGCCGCACCTCGTGCCGGAGACGGTCCGTCCCGTTGCGGCTGGGTAGCCTGGCGGTGGTCGGGTGAGAGGGAGAGCGCTGTGTCCACGTTCGTCGTGTTCGACCTGGAGTTCACGTCATGGCCGGGGGCGCTCGAGGGGGACTGGGGAGCGCCGGGGCAGTTGCGCGAGATCGTGCAGATCGGTGCGTTGCGGCTGCGGGAGGACTGTTCCGTGGCGGAGGAGTACGAGGCGCTGGTCCACCCCGTGGTCAACCCCCGGCTGTCCGCCTTCTTCACGGAGCTCACCGGTATCGAGCAGGAGAGGCTGGACCGGGAAGGGGTGCCCGCGGCGGAAGCGCTCGGGGGGTTCCTCGGGTTCTGCCGGGGGGAGTCGGTTCTGTCCTACGGCAATGACATGGTCGTCGTAGGGGAGAACATCGGCTGGGCGCGCGCCCGTGGAGAGGAAGTCAAGAACGGTTTCCTGGACGCCCATTTCCTCGATATCCGCCCCTGGGTGCACTCCCTCGCACCGGAGACGGTGACCTCCAACTCGGGCCGTCTGTGGCAGACGCTGGGGCTGCCCCAGCCCGCCCCCGGCAAGGAACACTCGGCCCTCTTCGACTGCCATTCCCTCGCCGCCGCCATCCGGCACCTGTGCGACAGGGGTGCCGCGTTGCCGCTCGGCGGTCTGTCACAACCGCGTTGATCGGGCGGTTGCCTCGTTCGGAACTGGACTCGGCACGGGCGGACACGTGCGGCGGCCTTGTCGTGGACGGCCCGCTGCACGCGGTTGAATCGAACATTAACTCGCCTTTTTTGAAGGACCGTTGCGATAGTCTCCACGCTGACCGACGTCAGGCGCGCACGTCGCACATGTCACGCGAGAGACCGGGATTCCCATGTCTGTCCCCCACCACAGCCGGTCCAGCGCGCTCGCCTACGCCGCGGTCGGCATGGAACCCCCGCCTCCGGTCCCGCTGAAGAAGACCGACCCCACGCGGGTCGGCCCGTACGTCCTGATGTCGGTGCTCGGCAGTGGCGGGATGGGCCGGGTCTACCTGGGCCAGGACGCCACCGGCGGGTCGGGCCTGGCGGCGGTCAAGGTGATCCGGCCCGAATACGCGGAGGACCCCCAGTTCCGGAAGCGTTTCGAGCGGGAGGTCGGCGCGCTCGACCGCGTCCAGGGCGCGCACATCGTACGGCTGCTGGGCAGCGGCTGCGACGAGGATCTGGTGTGGGTCGCCACCGAGTACGTCCCCGGCCCGACACTCGCCGAACTCATCGACGCGCGGGGGCCGATCGACGCGCGGGCCGCCTGGCGGCTGCTGGCCGACATGGGGCGCGCGGTCGAGGCCATCTGGCGCGCGGGGATCGTCCACCGCGACCTCAAGCCGTCCAATGTCATCCTGGCGGCCGACGGCGCCCGCGTCATCGACTTCGGTGTCGTCCAGGCCACCGACGGCACCTCGATCACCGTCACCGGCCAGAACGTGGGCACCCCCGCCTTCATGTCCCCGGAACAGGTCAGGGGCAAGGAGGTGACCGCGGCCTCCGACATCTTCGCGCTGGCCTCCGCCCTCGCCTACGCCGTCACGGGCCAGGCGCCGTTCGGCGAGGGCACCGGTGTCGACGTCCTGCACCGGGTCGCCTTCGAACCGCCGAAGGAGGAGGTCCTGGAGAAGGTGGCGGCCGTAGACACGGCACTGGCCGCGTTCATCCGCACCTGCCTGGACAAGGAACCCGGATCGCGCCCTTCGCCGGAGACGGTGTTCCGCACCGCCATCGGGCACCAGTTCCCCGCGCCGACCGAGCAGCCGTCACGGTCCGCGCCGAACAGGGCGCCCCTCCTCGACGGACGACGCGCCGCCCCCGTCCCCGCGCCACCCGCGGACCGTCCCGCCGGCTCCGTCGCCTCCGATTCCCCTGCCACCCCTTCTCCCGGCCGGCGCGGGAAGCTGGTCGTGGGCGCGGCCGCCGCGGTGGGTGTCGCGGTCGTCGCGGCCGTCACCGTGGCACTGCTGCCGCAGAGCCACTCCTCCACGGCGGCCGCTCCCGGGCCGGACACCTCGGCGACCGGGACGGACAACCGGGCCTCCACGCCCAGCAGTTCACCTAAGGCGCCGACGTCCTCCGGGTCGCAGGCGGGCCAGGCGGCGAAGCGGTCGCCGAGTGCGGAGGCGACGAAGAACCCCACCACGCGGGGTTCCGGGACACCGGACCTCCGCACCGCCGCGTGCCGCGCCGAGCTCGCCTCGGGAGCCACCGGCGCCTGCGTCAGGGCCCTGCAACTCCTCCTCGGCGGCCATGGTCTCCACGCCCCGGTCAGCGGGGACTTCGACGCCGCGACCGGCGCCTCGGTCAGGGCCTTCCAGACCGAGGCCGGTCTCACCGTCGACGGCACGGTGGACGCGCAGACCAAGAAGCTCCTGTACGCACTGCCCCGCGGAGTCGTCCAGGCCGGCTCGGTCACGGTGACCGAGAACGTCAACGCCGCCTCGGTCGCCCGGTGTCTCGACAACCGCGGCTCGGACGTCCAGGTGTGGGGGTGCAACGGCACGGACGCCCAGCAGTGGGCCCTGTACCGCGTGGCCGGCCAGGACTCCCAGTACCGTGTCGTCAATCGGGGCAGCCATCTCTGCCTGGACGCCGACGCCGGCACGACCGGCCAGAACGGCCAGAAGGTGCGGGCCACGAGCTGCGACGGGCTGAGCGCCCAGACATGGCAGCTGGGCAGCGGCGGAACACTGGTCAGCGCCCCGGACGGCTTCTGCCTGGACGCGGAGGCGTCAACCTCCGGGCAGGACGGGCAGGGGGTCCAGGGCTGGGGATGCGCGGGCAGCGTCAACCAGGTGTGGCACTGGTCCTGACGGCTCGCATCGAGGCCGCTCAGCCGGAGCGAGCGGCCGGTACGACCCCGCTTCCCCGAAGTACCGATGCGCGTCGGAAGATGCCCGCCCTCGGCAGCATGCACCGCTTCCCGGGCGTCCCGTCCCCCACACCTGGGAACCCACCCCCGGCGTCACCCTGCTCGGCGACCGCGCCGACCTCGCCCCGGCCCTCACCGAACACACCACCGTCGAGGCGGCCGAGGGGTGCGAACGGATCCGCGACGTGATGACAAGTACTGGGTGAGACCGTCGTCCGGCGGTCGGAGACGGAGATTCCGTGAAACCGGATACCCGGCAACACGAGGAACGCGGCGACGGCGCCCCCGACCGGGACGGCGACAGTGACGCCCTGCTGACGCGGTCGGCGGGGGACGCGGCGGCGTTCACCCCGCTGGTGGAGGCGTACTCGCCCGCCCTGCACGGCTATTTCGCCCGGCGCCTGCCCGGCGCGGCGGACGATCTGCTGGCCGAGGCGTGGTTGCAGGCGTTCGCCGCGCGGCGCACGTTCGACCCCTCGCGCGGCTCGGCGCGGGGCTGGCTGTTCGGGGTGGCCCGCAACGTACTGGCCCAGCACCTGCGGCGGGCGGGGCGGCAGGAGGCCGTACCGGGAGTGGAGATCACCGATCCCTGGCAGGCGGTGGACCAGCGGCTCGACGCGGCCGCGCTGGCCCCCGCGCTGCGCCGGGCGCTGGCCGAACTGCCCGTCGAGGAGCGGGAGGTGCTGCTGCTCGTGAGCTGGGAGCAGCTCACTCCCGCGGAGGCCGCGGCCGCCGTGGGCATCCCGGCGGGCACCGTCCGCTCGCGGCTGCACCGGGCACGGGGCCGGTTGCGCGACCGGCTCGGGCCAACACGCCCGGCCGGTCGGCACCTGAGCGTGACGGGAGACATGGCATGAGTACGTACGACGACATGGAACGGACCGGCATGAGCACGCAGGACGTGGAGGAGACCGGCATGAACGAGCGGGCGGTGTTGCTGGACTTCCCCGGCGCCGAGGAACTGGTGGCCGCAGGGCGGGTCGAGCCGCCGTCGGAACAGGCGCTGGCCAGGGCGATGGAGGGGATCGAGATGGCGGTGGCCGTGCAGGAGGCAGGGCGCGCCGCCCAGCGCGAGCGGGGCGCTGGGGTGGTCGCACCGCTGCGGGTGATGTCCGGGCGTCGCCGGGTCCTCGTCGGCCTGTTCACCGCCGCAGCGGTCGCGGCCGGCGTGGTGACGTACGCGAACACCGGTGAGACACCCGCCAACACGGGCACGCGGAGCGAGGCGCGCGCGGACACCGCGTCCGTCTTCCTCGACGACATCTCCACGGTGGCCGCCGCCCGGTCGGTCTCGTCGGGGAAGTACTGGAAGACGCACCTGACGATCGGCGACTCGTACCTCTCGCAGTCCATGGACTTCTACGTCGTCAACAACGGCAAGGCGTACAAGAAGGGTCAACGGCCCGACTGGCAGCTGGGGCCGAAGGACCTCGACTGGAAGTCCCTGGACCAGCTGACCACGGACCCGGCGCAACTGCTCCGGCTGCTCCAGACTCCGCCGGGGCCCGACAGCATCTCCCCCTTCGACCAGGCGGTCACCCTGCTCGGCGAGTCCCCGGCGAGCCCGAAACTGCGGGCAGGGCTGTTCAAGGCGATGGCGGGACTGAAGGGCGTCAAACTCGTCGGGAGCGTCAAGGACAGCACCGGGCGCGCCGGGACCGCCGTGGAGTTCGCGGAGGCCAAGAGCGTCGGCCGGGTGATCGTCGACCCGAAGACGAGCTCCATTCTGGAGTACACCTTCACGTGGACGGCGGGAGCCAGTAAGGGCAAGGTCACCCGTCAGACGTTCCTGTCGGTGGGCTTCACGGACAAGATCGGCTGACACCGGACCGGCGACGCGGTCCTCGAACGGCCGTCGTTCTTCGGGCCGAGGTTCGGGGACCGCAGGGTGCTGGTGCGGTGATCAGGCGGGCCGATCCCGGCTGCGGGGTACGAGCGGAAGAAGTGCCGGGAGCCGTGCTCCGCGAACGCCAACTCCCCACCCGCGTCGCCACCGGGCCGACCGCGAACCAGTACTCAAGGAGACGCCGGACGACGGCTGGGCGCGGGGGAGAGGGGCCAAGGAGCACTCCAAGCGCACCCTGCGAAACCAATGTCCCAGTTCCTCGCCTTGGTAGATGTGGGCGCCGCCGGGGAGGGCGAGCGTGAGGAGGGCTGCGGCGCGGGCGCGCCGGGTGCCGAGGGCGAGGTCGGCCGGGACGTTCGACTCGTTGGCCAGCCACTTCTTTGCGGCCTACGGCCGTAGCGGCTGGAGTGGTTCGACCTGTCGACGGTGGCCCAATCACCCTCCGAGATGGGCCGCATCGCCGGCGAACTGGCCCTGCGGCTGATCGACGACTCCGAGCGGACCATGAGCAGCACATCGTCCTGCCGACGACGCTGATCCCGTGGGCTACCACCGCGCCGCCGCCCGGGACTTCTGGGGAGCGGGACGTCGAGTAGGACCGCACGTGGTGAGGGCGGGCTCCGAAACGACCCCGTCCCTAGGAGAGAAGGTCGATCCGGATAGCCATGGCGCCCAGGGCTTCCTTCTCCGGTGGGTAGATGGCCCGGATTCGGGTGAGTTGCTCGTCGCGGGTGGCGGTGGGGTTGACGTTGGAGGGCCCCTCGCCGTCGAGCAGGGCCTCGAAGTCGGGATACTCGGTGACCCGTCTGACCTTGACCTCACAGGTCTCGTCGGTGCCTTTGATCCGAAAGCGGATGGTGTCGCCCGAGGCGAGGTCGGCGAGGTGCGGGTATCTGACCCGTACCTCGATGGTCTTCTCGCCTGATGCGACGAGGTCGAAGTACTGGCGGTAGAGGTTGAGTTCGTGGACGCGCGGGGCGGTGTTGCTCATGGGGCGGTAACACTCCTGGGCGCTGGAGCGGTGATCAGGCGGCCGATCTCGGCTGCGGAGTACGAGCGGAAGAAGTGGCGAGGGTCGGACAGCATCGTCTCCGTCATGGCCAGCAGTTGATCGGCGTACTCGGTGACGGTGCCGGGCCACTCCCGGGTGTCGAGCATCCAGCGGGCAGCCCCCTCGGGCAAGGGAGCGTGGCCTTCGCGGATGAGCGACTTGGAGAGTTTCGCGCCGGTGTCGGTGACGACCTGTGGGCAGAACAGTCGGGCCGGTAGCTGTGCACGGGTGAGGCCGACGGCCTGGAGGGCTTCGTCGACCAGGAGGGAGCCGAAGACCCAGTCGCCGCCCTTGACCATGACGTACAGGGCTTCCCGGCTCGGTGTGCTGGTGAGGGTGAGTTCCTTGACCAGGTTGCGGTACAGGGTCGCCAGGTCGAGGTAGGCGCCGGTGGTGGGCGTGATGGTGACCCGGTAGGGGCCGTGGTGGAGACAGACCGCGGAGATGGCGGCGGTTTCCCGCTCGCTGAGGAGGACCCTGGTGCGCTCAGCGTGCTTTTCGGCCCAGCCGCAGCCGTGGTGGGGGCACGGGACTCGGAGGTGTGGGGTGCCGGTGGAGGGGGCCAGCCACCAGCGGGCTGCGTCGATGCGGGGGAGGAGCCGTAGCCAGGTTCGGCGGAACAGTTCGCCGGCTTGCTGCTGGGTGTAGGTCTCGACATGGTGAGGGATGCCCAGGCGCCGGGACAGGGCCGTGAACAGGGGTTGGTATAGGGCGGTGACGAGGTCGGTCAGAGCCTTCTCGCCAAGGGCCTGGGCGTAGGCGCGCTGGTAGCGATGTCCGCTGGCTGGGTCTGTGGTCATTTCGTACGGGGCGTTGTCGAGGGCGCTGAAGAGGACCGTGGTGGGGATGCCGAATCGGTCGCGCAGGCGGGCGGCCATGGCGAAGGCGAGGGACTGGACGAGCGAGGTGCCGATGTGCGGGGCGCCGTTGATCTGGGTGCCGACGACCAGCACGATCCGCTCGGGTGGGGTGGCCAGGATGCGTGGGGTCAGGACGTCCTCTGTGCGGAGAAGTGCGTTGGCGAGGACGGTGTTCGGTGAGACGGGGTGGGTCGTCACAGGTGTCCCCTTGAGGTTGGGGTAGAGGGGCATGGGCCCGAGTTCTAGAGGCAGGCGTCGGGATGCATTTCGTCGTTGGCCGCGGTGACGTACGGGTGCTGGAGCGCGGCGCGGAGGGCATCCGCGTCGGTGAGGGTGTCGTCGTCAGGCAGCTCGCACCATCCGCCGAACCAGTCGTCGAGCAACTCCAGCCCGGGGGCGACGAGCCAGGAATTGGTGGAGAGGTGCCGTACCGGAAGGTCGTCCCAGCTGGCTGCCGAGTCGGTCGGCACGGCGTAGTAGAGACGCCCGTTGGGCCTGTCGTAGAGCACGGGGCCGACGGAGATGCCGGTGCCGCGGAGGTAGGCCAGAGCCAAGAGGCCGATCTCGGCCGAGGTGCGCACCACGTCCCAGCCGTCGCCGACCTTCAGCAGCCGCAGCCCCGGCACCTCGTTCACCATGGGCGCGCTCCGCAACGCGTTACGCACGGACATCACACATCTCCCTGCGGTCGAAAGCTATGGCTCGCGCCGAGTGACGAGGCGGATCGCGTAGTCGGCATGAGGGGGCGGACCACGATCAGGCGAGCGCCTGCTGTCGTTATCTGCCGCTTGCGCTCGGCACCGAGGCCCTTCGGGCCGAGGTGGCTGAGGGACGGAACCACGGCCCCGTAGGCATCGGGGAGGTCGAGCGCGTCGAGCAGACCGACGAAGGCGGGGGAGCGGATGATCACTGTGGCGTCGCGCTCGGTGAAGACGCCGCACAGCGTCAGTTCGTGCCGGTCGCAGTATTCCGTGAGGCAGTCGACGAGCGCCGTATGGCGGGGCGCTCCGCCGGTGACGTGACGCAGGTAGCCGAAGACCTGAGGGAAGGCGATGGGGCGGCGTTCGGTGATGAGGTCGTCGTCCATGACCACAGCGTCGGCCGTCGTGAACGGCCTCGAAATGACCTGCTGTTGTACTTCCGTTGCACTTCCCGCCCCACGTCGTCACTGACAGTGCTTCCATACGTGACGTAGGGAGGTCATCCGTGGTCAGCGTGCAGCAGTGGACAGGTCGGGAGGCGAGCGCCCTGCGCGCCGCGTTGCGTATGAGCATGCGCGCTTTCGCCGAGCACCTCGGTGTCGCGCTGCGCACGGTTGCGAAGTGGGAGAGCCTCGGCGTGGAGACGCAGCCACGCCCGGACACCCAGGCCATCCTCGACACTGCGCTCGCACGGGCGGATTTCGCCTCCCAATCCCGGTTCGAGACAGTGCTGTTCCCTGAACGGCAGAGCGCGCGGCCGACGGACTACGAGACCTGGACCGAGGACATCGAGCGCGCTGTTGTCTGCATCAGCCGCCAGGACTTCCCTTTCGCCTCAACCCTGTTGAACCGCCGGCTGGGCAGCCGTGCACCACACCAACTGGACGACAAGGGCCTCTATTTGTACGGCCGTTCCCTCGTGCTCCTTGGCGACCTCCAGCGCGATCAGGGCGCGATCCTCGGCCCACTCTCAGCCCGGCACTCCTATCTGACCGCTCGCGGCATGTTCACCGAGCTCGACATCCCGCGCCGGGTGGCCCAGATCGAGCTGTCCCTCGCTGTCGTCCAGGAGATGTCGGGCCAGCTGGAATCCTCCGCCCGCCACTACGAACTGCTCGCCGGGGACGAGCGCTTGAGCCCGCGCGACCGCGCCAGGGCCCGGCTCTGGGTGGGTACGGCGCTGAGCAAGGAGGGCGACAACGAGTACGCCACCGGCGTCATGGTCGAGGCCACCCGCTCCTTCGAGGACCTGGGCGAACCGGAGGACTGGTCGGTCGCGCACCAGAAGCTGGCCCTGGCCCACCGCGGTGACGGCGACCTGAAGCAGGCCCTGCACTACATCGGCATCGCGCGCACGACCGGCACGGTCGACTCCCCGATGCAGCGGGTGCGGCTGGACACCGCGTACGGGCACATCCTTCTGTCGGATGCGGCGACCCGGAATGATGGGCTGTCCGTCCTCGATCAGGCGGCACACGTGGCCCGGCAGTACGGGCTGAGCCACCAACTGCGCAGCATCGAGGGCATCCGCAAGGACCAGCAGGGATGAGTCAGGGAGTGCCAGTGCCGGAGCACGAGCAGCGCCAGATCACCGACGAGCAGTTCCACGACGCGACGCTGATCTGGAACTACCACCAGATGGGCCACGAGCAGCGGCCCTGCTCGGCGGCGATCGGCCTGGGCAGCCACGACCTCGGGGTGGCCACCGCGGCCGCCGATCTGTACCGCGCCGGTCTCTTCCCGGTCGTGGTGTTCAGCGGCGGCAACAGCCCCACCACCCGGGCCCGTTTCCCGCGCGGCGAGGCGGTGCACTACCGCGAGCATGCGCTGAGCCTGGGTGTGCCGGACGAAGCGATCCTGGTCGAGCCGAAGGCGGCCAACACTGGTCAGAACATCACGTTCTCCCGCGAGCTGCTGGCCAAGGCCGACATCGCGGTGGAGTCGCTGCTGCTGATCTCCAAGCCGTACATGGAGCGCCGCTCGTACGCGACGTGCCGCAAGCTGTGGCCCGAGGCGGAGGTTGTCTGCGCCTCCGAGCCACTGGAGTTGGACGACTACATCAAGTCCATCGGCGACGAGAAGCTCGTCGTCGACATGCTCGTCGGCGACCTGCAACGGGTGATCGAGTACCCGAAGCTCGGCTTCGCCGTCGAGCAGGACGTACCGGGGGATGTGTATGACGCTTACGAGCGCCTTCTGCGCGACGGATTCGACAGCCGCCTCATCGGCACCTGACCCGTCCCGTGCCGGTTCGCCGGGTGGGGTGTGCGCGATCCACCAACCGAACCTGTTCCCGCGGCTGTCTACGGTGGCGAAGCTGTACGCCGCCGACCGGTGGATCGTCCTCGACGACGTCCAGTTCGCCCGGCGCGACTACCAGCACCGGGCTCGTCTGGCGGCCCTGGACGAGCCCGCTCGGCAGCAGTGGCTCACGCTCCCGACCCGCCTTCCTCACGGGCGCCCGACACCGATCGACCAGGCACGGCTCGCCGAACCCGGCCGATCCCGTCGCACCGTCAGCCTGTTGACACGCCAGTACTACGGCCGCAGCCGCTACTGGCCCGCGGTGCGCGACGTCCTGGACGCGGTTCTCGATCAGTTCGAGGACACCGACCGTGTATCCGACGTTGCCAAGGCGTCGACGGTCGCCCTGCTCACCGCGTTGGGCTGGAGCGGCGAGGTATTGCGCAGCAGCGCGATTCCGACCCGGGTGGGCCGGTCAGAGAGACTCGCCGACCTCGCCGCGGTCACCAGCAGCACCCACTACCTCTGCGGCACGGGCGGCTGGCGCTACCTCGACACTCAGGCGTTCGATGGCCACGGCATCCGGGTGCTGTCCTTCCACACCCCTGTGGACACGGGCGACCCACTCTGGCGGTGGGCCCGCCACATCAGCAGCCTCTGGGCGCTGAGCCGGATCGGGCCGGAAGCCCTGGCTGCCATGCTGGCGGCCCACCGAGACCATCGGCTTATGAGGGGCTTCACGTGACCGAGCCGCAGGTGCCGGGCAAGAAGCCGTTCCTGTACGTCGTGGTGTGCGCGGCCGGGGTCGCCGGCGACTCCGGCAAGCTGATCACGGCCGCTCAAGAGGCAAACTGGGACGTCGGCGTGGTGGCCACTCCGCAGGGCCTGGGTTTCATCGACACGGAGGCGGTCGAGGCCCAGACCGGCTACCCGATCCGCTCGGCTTGGCGCTCGCCCGGCGATCCTCGTCCAATGCCGCCCGCGGACGCCATCGCGGTGGCGCCGGCCACCTTCACACGGTCAACAAGTGGGCGGCAGGGATCTCCGACACCCTTGCCCCGGGCATCCTGTGCGAGGCGTACGGCATGGGCATCCCCACCGCAGTCCTGCCGTACGTGAACTCGGCCCAGGCCGCCCGTCCCGCATACCGGCAGAGCTTGGAGCGACTGAGCGAGATGGGCGTCCTGATCGGCTCGTACGAGCCGCATCGATCGAAGGCCGGCGGCGGGGCCGAAGGCTACCGCTGGGAAGAGGCGCTGGAACTGCTCACTCCCAATCAAAAAGGGCGGGGTCCGAAGACCCCGCCCGAAACCAGCGAAACCTCAGCTCACGGCCACACCAAGCAGTACGGCTGATGCCCCGCCTCGTGCAGCCGGTGGCTGAAGTCCTGCCATTCGTGCAGCAGCTGGTACACGTTGAACGCGTCCCGGGGCCCGCCCCGGTCCGGCACCGTGGACCAGATGAACGCTGCCGCGCCCACCGCCTCCTCGCCTATGCCGCGCAGGGGGTCCACGACCGTCATGGGGAGTTTGACCACCGCGTAGTCCGGGTGCAGGACGACGAGTTCGAGGGGCGGGACCTTGTGGAGGGGGACGCCTTCGATGCCGGTGAGGACCATCGCCGCCATCGTCTCCGGCTTGATCTTGGTGAACATGCCGTTCATGCCCAGCTCGTCGCCGCCGAGTTCCTCGGGGCGCATCGAGATCGGGACGCGGGCCGCGGTCGCGCCGTCCGGCGCGCCGAAGTACTTGTACGTCACCCCCACCCGACCACCATTCCTGCTCCCCGCCCGAAGGCGATCGATCCGGCGGTCGACTCGCCGGTCGATCCGCTCGGGATCATTCGGTCCGACCGGTACACCCGGTACACCCTGGCCCTGACGTGTCTCGGTCGCTTCCTCCGCCTCGCGTCGGTGCCTTCCCTGCCGGGCACGACGAGGACCGAGGTCATCGGTCCCTTCGCCCAGTCCGCCACCGCGATGCATATCTCCACCCGACTGCTTTTCTAGGACGCGTGGCCCCCGCCGCGCAACCCGATCATCGTGTCAGTGACCTCCCCCACGGCCGCCCGCCGAAACGTGCGCTGAAACACCTGTCCGCAGGATCTTCGCAGTCTCTGAACAAGCTTCCGTACATGCATACGTACGAGAAGGCCGTTCGAGCTGTGTGTTTCGCGTCCCAGTTTCGCAGATCGGCGAGGGGCGTCACTGTTCCTCCGGTCAGCAGCGACCGCCGGCGGCCGTCGGGAACGGCGCCCCCTGCCGTCCGTGCCCCCTGGCCTACCCTGAGGAGGTCACAGCCAATCGGGGCCCGAGAAGAAGTCGAGAAGTCGGAGACGCCGCAGGTCATGAGCGAACTGCCATTCCCCTACGAAGCACCCGTGTCGCAGACGCTGTTCGACCGCGCGTCCGCCGTCACGCCCGGTGGTGTGAACTCCCCGGTGCGCGCCTTCCGCGCGGTCGGCGGTACACCCCGGTTCATGGTGTCCGGCCGTGGTCCGTATCTCACGGACGCCGATGGCCGGGAGTACGTGGACCTCGTCTGTTCGTGGGGCCCGATGATCCTCGGGCACTCGCACCCCGACGTCATCGCCGCCGTCCAGGACGCGGTGTCACGCGGTACGTCTTTCGGTACGCCCGGTGAGGGAGAGGTCGCGCTCGCCGAGGAGATCGTCGCCCGGGTCGGGCCCGTGGAGCAGGTACGGCTCGTCAGCAGCGGTACCGAGGCCACGATGAGCGCCATCCGGCTCGCCCGGGGCTTCACCCGGCGCAGCAAGGTGATCAAGTTCGCCGGGTGTTACCACGGTCACGTCGACTCACTCCTCGCCGCGGCCGGCTCCGGTGTCGCCACCTTCGCGCTGCCCGACACCCCGGGTGTCACGGGCGCCCAGGCCGGCGACACCATCGTCCTGCCCTACAACGACCTCGAAGCGGTCAACGAGGCCTTCCACCGCCACCCCGGCGAGATCGCCTGTGTGATCACCGAGGCCTCGCCCGGGAACATGGGGGTCGTCCCGCCCCGGCCCGGCTTCAACCAGGGGCTCAAGGACGCCTGCTCCAAGAACGGCGCCCTCTTCATCTCCGACGAGGTCATGACCGGGTTCCGGACCAGCCGGGCCGGGTGGTTCGGGATCGACGGGGTCACGCCCGATCTCATGACCTTCGGCAAGGTGATGGGAGGCGGCTTCCCGGCCGCCGCCTTCGGCGGGCGCGCCGATGTCATGGGCCACCTCGCCCCCGCCGGCCCCGTCTACCAGGCCGGCACCCTCTCCGGGAACCCGATCGCCACCGCGGCCGGTCTCGCCCAGCTCCGGCTCCTCGACGACGCCGCCTACGACAAGGTCGACGCCGTGTCGGAGACCGTCCGGGGGCTCGTCGGCGAGGCGCTCGCCAAGGAAGGCGTCGCGCACCGGCTGCAGAACGCCTCCAACATGTTCTCGGTCTTCTTCACGGACCGGGACGTCCGTGACTACGAGGACGCCAAGAAGCAGGAGTCCTTCCGCTTCACCGCGTTCTTCCACTCGATGCTGGCGCAGGGCGTCTATCTCCCGCCCTCGTCCTTCGAGTCCTGGTTCGTGTCCACGGCCCACGACGAACAGGCCGTACAGCGCATCGCCGACGCCCTCCCGGCGGCGGCCCGAGCGGCGGCGGAGGCCACGGCAGCATGAGCGAGAGCAACAACGCGGGCAGCGACAACACGAACAGCGACAACGCGACCACCGGCGACATCACCGTCGTACACGTCATGCGGCACGGTGAGGTCGCCAACCCGGACGGGGTCCTCTACGGCCGTCTCGCCGGGTACCACCTGTCGGAGCTGGGCCGGCAGATGGCCGACCGGGTCGCCGAGCAGCTGGCGCCGCGTGACATCACCTACGTCTGCTCCTCCCCGCTGGAGCGCGCGCAGGAGACCGCGACGCCGATCGCCAAGGCGCACGGTCTCGACCTCGCCACCGACGAGCGGCTCATCGAGGCCGACAACGTCTTCCAGGGCAAGACCTTCGGGGTCGGCGACGGGGCGCTGAAGAAGCCCGCCAACTGGAAGTACCTCACCAACCCGTTCAGGCCGTCCTGGGGCGAGGCGTACGTCGACATCGTCGTACGGATGATGCAGGCGCTGGACGCCGCGAAGGAGCAGGCGCGGGGGCACGAGGCCGTGCTGGTCAGTCATCAGCTGCCGATCTGGACCGTGCGGTCGTACGTCGAGAAGCGGCGGCTGTGGCACGACCCGCGCAAGCGGCAGTGCACGCTCGCCTCGCTCACGTCCTTCACGTACCAGGGCGACAGGATCGTGTCCGTCGGCTACAGCGAACCGGCCATCGATCTCGTCCCGGCGCATCTGCGTGCCGGAGCCAGGCCGGCGAAGGGCAAGAGCAAGGCCTTCGGGGCTTAAGACACCCTTGTGACGTTTGTTGTGAGATCTCTGTGATCGAGAGGAACCTCCCGGTTCGTCATGTCCTCTGAATGGGTGACCACCAGAGCACATGACGAATCGGGGTTGGAATGCGCACGCGTAGCGCTCTCTCACGCAGGGGAATGCTCGGTCTCGGCGCGGGTGCCGCGGCGGCCGCCGGACTCGCCGGCTGCGGCACCCTCAAGCCGTCAGACGGGGAGACCCACTCCCCGGGTTCCAAGACGGGCGGGAAAGGCGGCAGTACGTCCCACCCCGCCAAGCCCCTGGGCGACGGCTCCACCTCCTACACGGGCAAGCAGCCCCACCAGCCGTCCCATCCCGAGCCGCTGGAGCCCGGGCAGACCCCGCCCCAGTTCGTGATCTTCTCCTGGGACGGCGCCGGCGAGGTCGGCAACGGCCTCTTCCCCCGCTTCCTCGATCTGGCGAAGCAGCACGGCGCGTCCATGACCTTCTTCCTGAGCGGCCTCTATCTGCTCCCCGAGTCGAAGAAGCGCCTCTACAACCCGCCGAACAACCCGCGCGGCGCCTCCGACATCGGCTACCTCACCGACGAGCACATCAGGTCCACGCTCACCAACGTCCGCCGCGCCTGGCTCGAGGGCCACGAGATAGGCACCCACTTCAACGGCCACTTCTGCTCCGGCTACGGCACCGTCGGCCACTGGACGCCCGCCCAGTGGCAGAGCGAGATCCAGCAGGCGAAGGCCTTCGTGAAGGAGTGGCGGACCAACACCGGCTGGACCGATCTGCCCGCCCTGCCCTTCGACTACGAGAAGGAACTCGTCGGCGGCCGTACGCCCTGTCTCCTCGGCCAGGACAACCTGCTGCCCACCGCCAAGCGGCTCGGCTGGCGCTACGACGCCTCCTCGCCCGGCGGCCGCCAGGTCTGGCCGGAGAGGAAGCTGGGCATCTGGGACCTGCCGCTGCAGCAGATACCGTTCCCCGGGCGGTCCTTCGAGGTGCTGTCGATGGACTACAACATGCTCGCCAACCAGTCGATCAACTCCACCCAGGCGCCCGCCTACCACTACCCGGCCTGGCGCACCCAGTCCGCCCAGGCCTATATATCCGGCTTCAAGCGGGCGTACGAGACCAATCGGGCACCCTTCTTCGTAGGCAACCACTTCGAGCACTGGAACGGCGGCATCTACATGGACGCCGTCGAGGAGGCGTTCAAGCACATCGCCCGGGAGAGGGAGAAGGGCGCGGACGTACGACTGGTCTCCTTCCGGCAGTACGTCGACTGGATGGACGTGCAGAAGCCGCAGGTGCTCGCCAAGCTGCGGACCCTCGATGTCGGGCAGGCCCCGGCGGGCGGCTGGAAGACCTTCCTGAAGGAAGCCCCCTCGTCCTCGTCCTCGACCGCCCCCGCCAACTCCGCATCCCCCACCGGACAGGCCGCCTGAAATGCGGGTTTCGGCCCGGCGGGCGCCCTTGAGGGGGGCGCGCAAGATCCCCAGAACGGGCATGCGAAACTTTTCACATGAGTGCCACCAGCCGCACCCCCCTGCGCTCGAATCGAAGCCGTGCCACCCTGCTCGCCGCGGTGGCCGCGGCCTCCGCTCTCACCCTGTCCGCGTGCAGTTCGGGCGGCACCTCGGGTGGCGGCGGTGACACCAACTTCGTCATGGGCAAGGACGGCATCTCCACCGCCAAGAAGGGGGAGCGGGCCGACGCGCCCGACCTGTCCGGCACGACCGTCGACGGCAAACAGCTCGACGTGGACGCCGACTTCAAGGGCAAGATCGTCGTCGTGAACGTCTGGGGCTCGTGGTGCGCTCCCTGCCGCGCCGAGGCGCCCAACCTGGAGACGGTCTACAAGGCCCTCGGCCCCAAGGGCGTCCAGTTCGTCGGCATCAACACCCGCGACGCCAAGACCTCCAACGCCGCCGCCTTCGAGAAGCAGTACGGCGTCACCTTCCCCAGCCTGTACGACCCCACCGGCAAGCTGATGCTCCGCTTCAAGAAGGGCACGCTCAACCCGCAGGCGATCCCCTCCACCCTCGTCATCGACCGCGAGGGGAAGATCGCCGCCCGGTCGCTGGCCGCGCTCAGCGAGGACAAGCTGCGCAAGATGATCGACCCGGTCCTCGCGGAGAAGTGACGTGAGCGCAGCGACCACGCTCGCCGAGGCGGGCTACAACGGCACGGTGCTCAACGGCGCCCTGCTGCTCGCCCTGCCCATCGCCCTGCTCGGCGGTCTCGTCTCCTTCTTCTCGCCCTGTGTGCTGCCGCTCGTACCCGGCTATCTGTCGTACGTCACCGGAGTCGCCGGCACCGATCTCGCCGAGGCCCGCCGGGGGCGGATGGTCGCGGGGGCCTCGCTCTTCGTGCTCGGTTTCACCGCCGTGTTCGTCTCCAGCGGCGCCCTGTTCGGCTACTTCGGCGACACCCTCCAGGACAACAAGGGCGTCCTGAACAAGGTGCTGGGCGCGCTCATGATCCTGCTGGGCGTCTTCTTCATGGGGCTGATGCCCTGGATGACCCAGCGTGAGTTCCGTATCCACAGGCGCCCGGTGGGCGGACTGGTCGGTGCCCCGCTGCTCGGCGCGCTGTTCGGCATCGGCTGGACTCCGTGCATCGGACCCACCCTCGCCTCCGTCATCGCTCTCTCCTCCCAGCAGGGCAGCGCCGGCCGCGGGGCCGTACTGACCATCGCCTACTGCCTCGGCCTCGGTGTGCCCTTCGTGCTCGCCGCGGTCGCCTTCCGCAAGGCGCTCGGCGCCTTCGGCTGGGTCAAGCGCCACTATGTGTGGGTGATGCGGATCGGCGGCACGATGATGATCGTGACCGGTCTGCTGCTGCTCACCGGCGTCTGGGACCAACTCGTGCAGGACATGCAGTCCTGGTCCGCCGGCTTCACCGTGGGGATCTGATCGATGAGCAAGACCACCGCCACCGGCACGCCCACCGAGACGGCCGAGGACCCGGACCTCGGCGCGGCCGGCTCGCAGCTGTCCACCGCCCCCAAGGAGGAGCTGCCCAATCTGCCCTCCCTGGGCGTCATCGGCTGGGCCCGCTGGTTCTGGCGGCAGCTCACCTCGATGCGGGTCGCGCTGCTGCTGCTCCTGCTCCTGTCCCTCGGCGCGATCCCCGGCTCGCTCATCCCGCAGTCCGGTATCGACGCCACGAAGGTCGCCGACTTCCGCAAGTCCCACACCTTCCTCGCGCCGGTCTACGACAGGCTCGGCCTCTTCCATGTCTACAGCTCGGTGTGGTTCTCCGCGATCTACATCCTGCTGTTCGTCTCCCTCATCGGCTGCATCATCCCCCGCACCTGGCAGTTCGTCGGCCAGCTGCGCGGCCGCCCGCCGGGCGCGCCCAGGCGGCTGACCCGGCTGCCCGCCTACACGACCTGGCGCACCGGGGCCGAGCCCGAGCAGGTCCGCGAGGCCGCGCTCGCCCTCCTCAAGAAGCGCCGCTTCCGCGCCCACCTCTCCGGTGACGCCGTCGCCGCCGAGAAGGGCTATCTGCGCGAGGTCGGCAACCTCGCCTTCCACATCGCGCTGATCGTGATGCTGATCGCCTTCGCCTGGGGCCAGCTCTACAAGTCCGAGGGCAACAAGCTCATCGTCGAGGGCGACGGCTTCTCCAACACCATCACCCAGTACGACGACTTCAAGTCCGGCAACCTCTTCACCACCGACGACCTGGTGCCGTTCAGCTTCACCCTGGACAAGTTCACCGGCACCTACGAGACCAGCGGCCCGAACAGGGGCACCCCGCGCACCTACCAGGCCGCCCTCACCTACGCCAAGGGCGCCTACGGCAAGGACAAGAAGGACCTCGTCAAGGTCAACGAGCCGCTGCACATCGGCGATGCCAAGGTGTATCTCACCGCCCATGGCTACGCCCCCGTCATCACCGTCCGCGACGGCAAGGGCAACGTCGTCTACCGCGATGCCGTGCCCCTCCTCCCGCTCGACTCCAATGTCACCTCCACCGGTGTGGTCAAGGTCCTCGACGGCTACAGGAACGCGAAGGGCGTCAGCGAGCAGATCGGCATCTCGGCCTTCTTCCTGCCGACCTACACCCAGGGCAGCGAGACGGCGTCCACCTTCCCGGCGCTGGACAACCCGGTCCTCAACCTGACGCCGTACCACGGCGACCTCGGTGTCGACTCCGGTATCCCGCAGAGCGTGTACCAGCTCGACAAGTCGCATGTGAAGGAATACAAGGACGCCCAGGGCCGGCAGCTGCGGGACAACCTGAAGCCGGGCCAGACCATGCAGCTCCCGAACGGCGCCGGCTCCATCACCTATGAGTCCACCAAGGAGTGGGCCAACTTCCAGGTGGTGCAGCAGGCCGGCACCACCTGGGCGCTCGGCGGCGCCCTCGTCGCCATCTTCGGCCTAGCCGGCTCCCTGTTCATCCAGCGCCGCCGTGTATGGGTGCGCGCCACGCGCGGTGCCGACGGGGCGACGGTGGTGGAAATGGGCGGCCTCGGCCGCAGCGAGTCCGCCAAGGTGCCCGAGGAACTCGGTGACCTCGCCGGAATCCTCTATGACCGGCTGCCGGGCGCGCCCGAGCCCGCTGCCGCCGATCCCCAGGACACCGACGCCGATTCCGACGCCGGCTCCGCAGACCAAGACGACACCACCACCCCCGACCCCCAAGTCCTGCCTGCCGAAGGGGCTGAGACGAAATGACTCTCGCCGCCGGAACCGAGTTGGCCACGGCCACCAACGAACACCTCGCGAACATCAGCAACACGCTGATCTACTCCGCGATGGCCGTCTACACCCTGGCCTTCTTCACCTACATCGCCGAGTGGATCTTCGGTAGCCGCAGCAAGATCGGCCGGACCGCCGCCGCGCTCACCCCCGAGGCCAGGGCCAAGGCGGCGAAGGCGCCGGCCGTGACCGTGCAGACGGCCGGCGGGACCGCTGTGCTGGAACGGCCCAAGGTCGTCGTACGGTCGTCGGCCGGGGCGCGGGACGTGCCCGACGGGCCGGGGGCGCACGGTGGGGACGAGAAGGGCGATCTCTACGGGCGTATCGCCATCTCGCTCACCGTGCTCGCCTTCCTCATCCATCTCGGTGGGGTGGTCGCCCGCGCGGCCTCGGTGGAGCGGGCGCCGTGGGGCAACATGTACGAGTTCAACATCACCTTCTCCACCGTCGCGGTCGCCGTGTACCTCGGGCTGCTCGCGCTGAAGAAGAACGTGCGCTGGCTCGGGCTGTTCCTGGTCACGACGGTCCTCCTCGATCTCGGCATCGCCGTCACTGTCTTGTACACCGCCAGCGACCAGTTGGTTCCCGCCCTTCACTCGTACTGGCTGTACATCCACGTCTCGACCGCCATCCTCTGCGGCGCGGTCTTCTACGTCGGCGCGGCCGGCACGCTGCTCTACCTCTTCAAGGACTCCTACGAGACCAAGCTGGAGAACGGCGGCACGCCCGGCCGTTTCGCCACGTCCTTCCTGGAGCGGCTGCCCGCGTCCTCGTCCCTGGACAAGTTCTCCTACCGCCTGAACGCGGCCGTCTTCCCGCTGTGGACGTTCACGATCATCGCGGGCGCCATCTGGGCCGAGTCGGCCTGGGGCCGCTACTGGGGCTGGGACCCCAAGGAGACCTGGGCGTTCATCACCTGGGTCGCCTACGCCTGCTACCTCCACGCCCGCGCCACGGCCGGCTGGAAGGGCCGCAAGGCCGCCTATCTGGCCCTGATCGCCTTCGGCTGCTGGCTGTTCAACTACTACGGCGTCAACATCTTCGTGAGCGGCAAGCACTCGTACGCGGGCGTGTAAGTCCGGTACGGGTCTGACCGGTTGAGGCCGGTGCACCCGGTCGAAGGCCGGTTCCGTGTGACTCAGGTCACCGGAACCGGCCTTCGTCGTACGGACATCGATCCCGTCCATGACCGGGAGAACTGGCTGTCGGTCGACGGCAGGCACCGGGGTCTGCCGGGGTGAAGGACGCGGTGGGCCGCGCGGGCGTCGCGGTCACCCGGGACGGCGCGGACGTACGTGTTCCTCGGGGAGCGGGAGCTGGACGCGGCAGGGAGGCGCGCAGCGACGCGATCCTGGACTGGGCTGTCGTCGATCGCGCAGGTCAGCGGCCCTGAGGGGTGCGGATGTCGCCCTTTCGGGTCAGTCTGGAGTCATGACTGGTTCCCTGCTGCACTTCCTGGTGCGGGTCCCCCGTCCCATGGGTGAGGTCTGGCAGGCGGTGGCCACCCCGGAGGGGCTCGCGGAGTGGTTCACCGCCGCCGACGTCCTCGAACCGCGGCTCGGCGGCGCGGTCGCCCTGCGTGAGCTGGGAAGCGGCCGGATCACCGCCTGGGACGTGGACCGGGTCGCCGAGTACACGGTGGAGGGCGGCGACCGGATCCGGTTCCATCTGGAGCGGGACGGGGACGACGCGACGACGCTCCGCTTCACCCATGAGTACCGGGCCGGGACCGGACCCGAGCCGCTGTGGCGGTCACGCTTCGAGCGGCTGGCCGGCGGTCCGGGAGACTGAGCAGCCGACGGAACCGGTCAGTCGACGGTGATCGAGTCCAGCTTCGCCCTCAGGTACACGTGCGAGTCCACCGGCTCGTACGCCACCCGCCCCACCGGCGCGGGCACCGACTCCACCGTCGTCCCCGGTGTGCACTCGCCGAAGTAGACCAGGGACAGCAGCTCCTCGGCGGGGGCGTCGGAGGGCGGCGGCAGCACCCGGTGGCGGCCGGAGCGCCAGCGGTCACCGGTCCAACGGGCCATCAGATCACCGATGTTGATGGTGAAGGCCTCCGGGTCGAAGGGCGCGTCCTCCCAGCCGCCCTCGTCGGTGAAGACCTGGAGGCCGCCCTTGCCGGCCTGCCGGTCGAGGATCGTCACCGTCCCGAAGTCGGTGTGCGGGCCGATGCGGAACTGGCCCGGCTGCGGCTCCCCGATGACCTCGGTGCCCGGGTACCAGTTGATGTTGAAGCCGTAGGTGGGGTGGTCCATGTGGCGGGAGAAGAAGTCGGGTTCCAGGCCCAGGGCCTCGCCCAGCAGGGAGAGGAGCCGCTTCTCCAGTTCGGCCATCCGGTCCAGGTACTCCTCGCACAGGGTGCGCAGTTCCGGGACCTCGTCGGGCCAGACGTTCGGCGCGTACCACTCCGCGTTGACCACCGGGTCCTCGAAGGGGTCGTGGGTCGCGAAGGTCAGCGACTCCTTGAGGTCCGGCGGGGTCTCGGTGCCCTCCGAGTAGCCGTTGGCCTCGGCGCCGGGTCCGAGCCAGCCGCGGCCGCCGACCTTCGCCTCGTACGGCTGTTTGACGTCGACGGGCAGCCGGAAGAAGGCGCGGGCCGCCGCACGGATCGCGGACCGCAGCTCCGGGTCCACTCCATGCCCGGTCACCAGCAGGAATCCGGCGGTCTGCAGAGCCTCGTCGACGGTCCGGGCGATGGCGGCGCGGTCCTCCTCGCCGCCCTCCAGCCAGGGCCGCAGGTCGATGGTCGGGATGCGCGGCTCGCCGGAGCCGCCGGGGGTGCTACTCACCGATGTCCTCATTCCACAGAGCCGGATTGTTCTTGATGAAGTCGCGCATCATGGCCTCGCACTCGGGGTCGTCGAGCAGCACGATCTCCACACCGTGCTCGGCCAGCCAGTCGTGTCCGCCGTGGAAGGTCGCCGACTCGCCGACGACCACCCGGGAGATCCCGAACTGGCGGACCAGACCGGAGCAGTACCAGCAGGGGGAGAGCGTGGTGACCATGGTCGTCCCGCGATACGAGCGCTGCCGTCCCGCGTTCCGGAACGCGGCCGTCTCCGCGTGCGTCGAGGGGTCGTCGTCCTGGACGCGCCGGTTGTGGCCGCGGCCGAGAAGGGTGCCGTCGGCGCCGTAGAGCGCGGCGCCGATCGGGATGCCGCCCGCCGCGAGGCCGGCGCGGGCCTCCGCCACGGCGGTGGCGAGCCAGGTGCGTGCCTGTGCCTGATCCATACGTCCCACTCTCCTGTGGCCGAAACACGAGGGCAACGTGCGGAAAGTACTCTCCGGGCATCCCGCCGCCGGACGAACTGTCCACGCACTGTCCCTGGAGGTGCCCGTGGCCGCACTCACCCTCCGCGAGGTCCTGGACCTCGATCCCGTACGTGCCTCGGCGCCCGAGCTGCTGGCCGGACAGGGCGCGCTGGACCGCCCGGTGCGCTGGGTGCACTCCAGTGAGGTCTACGAGGGCGCGAACTTCCTCGACGGCGGGGAACTGCTGCTCACCAACGGTTTCGGCCTGACCGGCGCGGACGAGGAGACTCGGCGTCGGTACGTCCGTGAGCTGGCCGCGCGGGGCGCCGCCGGGCTCGCGGTGGAGGTGGGCCGGTCGCTGCCCCGGATGCCGGAGGAGGTCACCGACGAGGCGCGGCTCCTCGGCCTGCCCCTCTTCGCCCTGCACCGGGTCGTGCCCTTCGTGCGCATCACCGAGGCGGCCAACCGGGCGATCGTCGCGCGCGGGCTGTCGGGCCGTTCGGTGGTACGGCCCTGGGGCGACGACCATACGGCGGCGCTGCTGGCGGATCTCGCCGACCGGGCGGCGCTGAACCAGCCGGAGGTCGAGGCGCGGTCGGCGCTCGCCGGGTTCCATCCCCGGCCGGGGGCGCGGCTGATCGGGGTGTCGGTGCACGGGACGCGGGAAGTGGGCGCGGTGGACCGGGCGGTACGGGTGCTGGGCGGGGTGGGGGTGATGCGGGCGGCGCTTCCGGGGGACGTACTGGCGTTGATCGCGTTGCCCGCGGGGAGGGCGGGCGACCCGATCCGTGCCGTCCAGGAGGCGTTCCGCGCGGCCGCCGAACCGGGGCTCACCGTCGCCGTCGGCCATGCCGTGGACGCGGGCGGCGGGTGGCTGCGGTGGAGCGACACACTGCGTGCGGCCCGTACGACGCTGGAGCTGGCGCTCACCGTGCCGGCGGCCGAACCCTCCGTGCCCGACGGTCCGTTGGTGACCTCCGCGCGGGCGCTCGCGCTGGAGCGGGAGCTGACGCGGGGCGGTGTCGACACCAACCGGGACCGGCTGGCCCGTCTCGTCGAGCACGCCCTCGCCCCGCTGCTGGCCTGGGAGGCGGCCCACCCGAGCGATCTCGTCCGCACCCTGGAGGTCCACCTCCGCAACGGCTGCTCCCCGACCCGCACGGCGTCCCTCCTCCACATCGGCCGTCAGTCCCTCTACCAACGCCTGGAGCGCATCGAGTCGTTGCTCGGCCTGGAGATCGACGACCCCGATCTGCTGGGGGAGTTGCTGGCGGCGACGTGTGCGCACCGGGTGGTCCGGGGGATGGGAGCGGCGGCCGTGCGGGGGTTGCGGACGGTGGCCTAGGGGGGCCTAGGGAAGCGCTGTGGGGGCGCGGGGGCGATCTTCACCAGCGGGGGGATTCGGGTGGGAACCCGTATCGGATCGACGTCCGGGCATAGGCTGAACCGTGTGGATGACGAGGGCTTCGGCGAGGGTCTCCCGGACTGGCAGAGCGGTCTCGGTGAGGATGAGGACCGGCGGCTGGCCGCCCTCGCGCCGGAGGTGTCCCGGCTCTCCATCGCCCTGCTGCGCCGATCCGTCGGCACCTTCCCGGCCGAACGCGTCGCCCAGGAAGCCCTCGACTGCGCCGACGACGTCCTGGAGCGCTACGGCGTGGAGGGCCTGCGTGTCCTCGTCATGAGCCTCACCTGCTGGGCGACCGTCCAGGTGGAGATCAACGCCCATGCCTCCGGCCGCCCGTTGGAGGCCCTCCTCGACGACATGCAACTGACCTGGCTGGAGACCAACCCCGAGGACGCCTGAGGTTGTGTGGTCGGCCTCGCGGAAGGTCCTCACCCGGGATCAGCAGGCGGCCGAATTGGGGCGGCTGAACCGGGGCGGCTGAACCTTCGGGCCCCCTCCGGCGTCACAGTGCTGACGCCAACGGACGGAGGGGATATGCGCAATCGCACCTGGATCGCGTCGGCCGGAGCGACCGTCGCCCTGTTGGTGGCCTCGGGGCTGTATGTCCAGGCGCTGGAGACCGGGCACGGCGAGGACGGCGGCGGTCTCAGGGTGGATCCCGGGCGGGTGCCCTCGGTCGTGGCGCCCCTCGCCACCCGGCACGAGTGCGCGGGGCACCGGCCCGTCGGCAGCCTGCCCGCGGTCGACGACGGCTCCCCGCTGGAGCGGGTCCTCGCCCACATCGACAAGCTGGCTCAGCGTGAGCGGTACGCGACCGTCTTCACCGGGCTCTCCATCGACGAGGACCGCCAGATCGCCAACGTCTGGCGCGTCCCCTCGGACGCCTTCGACGCCGATGTCTGCGGGTCGGCGGTCAAGGGCGTGACCGTCCGGCTGTACAGCACCGATGTCGACCGGAAGACCCTCGACGCCCTCTCCGACCGGATCGCCGACGACATGCGGCGCTGGGACGGCACCTTCCAGATGCGTCAAGTGGGCGTGGACGAAAGGGGGTTCGTCCTTGTCGGGGTCGATCACCCCGACAAGGCCCGGCCGATCATCGAGAAGGCCTACGGGAAGGCCGACAGCGGCTACATCAAGGTCGTGTACGTCGATCAGGCCGAGGCACTGGCCGGCTGAGCCTTCGGCCCCCGCCGCAGCGCCGCGTACAGCACCGCCGCCACCACGAAGCCGACCAGCGGTGTGATGTCACCGAAGGACGGCCAGTGCTTGGGGACGTAGCCGACGTAGTCCTCCTGGTTGGAGAAGAGTGGGACGGAGACCGCGACGCCGATCAACAGGGCCGCCAACCCGGGCCAGTTGGCGAAGGTGCGGTCGGTCAGCCGGGCCGCGAGCTCCTCGTCCGTGGCGGTCCGGGTCTGCAGCCACCGCTCCACCAGGACCACACCGAGCCACGGCGCGACCCAGTACGCGATCACCAGCAGGAACGCCTCGTACGCCGACCCCGCGTCGTCCAGCGACGCCCAGGCCGCCGCCGTACCCGCCACACCCGACACCACGACCAGCACGCTGCGGCTCAGCCAGGTGGGCAGCCGCAGGCCGAAGGAGGCGATGGAGATCGCGCCCGAGTAGATGTTGAGCGCGTTGGCGGAGATGGCGCCGAGGATGATGGCGAGCAGGACCAGGTCGCCCAGCCAGCCCGGGAGATGGCCGGTGAAGGCCGCGGTCGGGGTGGCGTCCTTCGGGGCCACGATGGTCGCCGAGGCCGCGCCGATGACCGCGACCAGAGCGACGGAGACGAACAGGCCGACGGCCGGGTAGACGATCGTCTTCAGCCTGTTCGCGGTGCGGGGGAGGTAGCGGGAGTAGTCCGTGGCGTACGGGTTCCAGCCGGCCGCGTAGCCCCAGGCCGCGCTGAAGGCGAGCAGGAAGCCGCCGACGCCGCCGCCCGAGCCGCCTCCGCTCAGGTGCGCGTCCTTGAAGGTCCACACCCCGGCGAGCAGGAAGATCACGGCGAGCGCGGGGAACGCGTACTTCTCGAAGGTGTGCACGAAGTTGTGGCCGATGAAGCCGATCACGATCTCGGCGACCACGACCAGCAGGAGGGACGGCAGCGGTCGCAGGCCCGTGAGCGTGTTGAGCGCGAAGGCCGCGCTCACGCTGTTCACCGCGAACCAGCCCACACCGGCGATCAGACCGTTGGCGGCGGACGGCAGGATGTTGCCGAAGTAGCCGAAGGAGAACCGGCCGATCACCATCTGCGGGACGCCGAAGCGCGGGCCGTCGAGGGACAGGAAGCCCTGGGTGATCGCGCCCACGGCGGTGCCGAGGACGATGGCGGCGGTCGCCGCCCAGAAGCTCAGCCCGAAGAACAGCACCGCGATCACGCCGATGAAGACGGTCGCGAACTCGATGTTCGGCGAGGCCCACGTCCACAGCAGCTGGAGCGGGGAGCCATGGCGCTCGGCGTCGGGGATGGGCTCGGAGCCCGCCGTCTCGACGGCGATGACCTTGTCACCGTAAGCGGGGGCGAGGGTGCCGGCGGAGTCGGCGGGTGCAGTCGTCATGCGAGCCAAGTGTCCGGTTCCGGCCGGTCCCGGCCCAGGGGCGCACTGTCCGCTTCGGGGGCCGCGGCGACGTACACCTTGTACGGCCCGCCGCCACGGAGCTCAGTCCTTGTTCCTGTCCGTGTCCTTGTCGCCCTTGGTGTCGTCCAGGGACTTCAGGAACTCGGGGTTGTCGTCCGGCGCGACCCAGCGCCCCGGCGTGGCGCGCCCCGCGGACCCGGTGGCGGCCGACCGGTTCCTGCCCGCGATCAGCCAGGCGATCGGACCGACCAGCACCTCGCCGAACAGCAGGATGATGATGATCCACACCACCTTCGGCAGACCGCGCACCTCTTCCTCGGGAGTGTTCAGACAGTCCACGAAGGCGTAGATCCACAGGGCCAGCACCAGAAGAAACGGCAGATACCTCAGCATGCTCGTGTGCTCTCCCAGCGGTGGTGTGACGGCCCCGGTGACGGGGTCAGGGTAGCGGGTGGCCGATACTGGGACGCATGGCTTACGACGATCTTCGCTCTCTGCTCAGGGCCCTGGAGCGCGAGGGCGACCTCAAGCGCGTGAAGGCCGAGGTCGATCCGTATCTGGAGGTCGGGGAGATCGTCGACCGGGTGCAGAAGGCGGGCGGGCCCGCGCTGCTCTTCGAGAACGTGAAGGGCTCCGCCATGCCCCTCGCGATGAACGTCTTCGGGACCGACCGGCGGCTGCTGAAGGCCCTGGGCCTCAAGTCGTACGGCGAGATCTCCGACAAGATCGGCGGGCTGCTGCGGCCCGAGCTGCCGCACGGGTTCGTCGGGGTGCGGGAGGCCTTCGGCAAGCTCGGCGCGATGACGCACGTACCGCCGAAGAAGGTGAAGGACGCGCCGGTGCAGGAGGTCGTCCTCACCGGCGACGACGTGGATCTGGACCAGCTGCCCGCGCTGTTCACCTGGCCGCAGGACGGCGGTTCCTTCTTCAACCTGGGGCTCACGCACACCAAGGACCCGGAGACCGGGATCCGCAACCTCGGGCTCTACCGCCTGCAGCGCCACGACCGGCGCACCATCGGTATGCACTGGCAGATCCACAAGGACAGCCGGAACCACTACCAGGTGGCGGCGCGCAGGGGCGAGCGGCTGCCGGTCGCGATCGCCTTCGGCTGCCCGCCCGCGGTGACGTACGCGTCCACCGCACCCCTCCCCGGTGACATCGACGAGTACCTGTTCGCCGGGTTCATCGCCGGCAAGCGGATCGAGATGGTCGACTGCAAGACCGTGCCGCTGCAGGTCCCGGCGCAGGCGGAGGTCGTCATCGAGGGCTGGCTGGAGCCCGGCGAGATGCTGCCCGAGGGCCCCTTCGGCGACCACACCGGCTTCTACACCCCGCAGGAGCCCTTCCCGGCCCTGAAGATCGACTGTGTGACGATGCGGAAGCGGCCGCTGCTTCAGTCGATCGTCGTAGGCCGGCCTCCGACGGAGGACGGACCGCTGGGGCGGGCGACGGAGCGGTTCTTCCTGCCCCTGCTGAAGATCATCGTCCCGGACATCGTGGACTACCACCTGCCCGAGGCCGGCGGCTTCCACAACTGCGCGATCGTCTCGATCGACAAGAAGTACCCCAAGCACGCCCAGAAGGTGATGCACGCTGTATGGGGGGCACACATGATGTCCCTGACGAAGCTGATCGTGGTCGTGGACTCCGACTGCGATGTCCACGATCTGCACGAGGTCGCCTGGCGGGCCCTCGGCAACACGGACTACGCCCGTGACCTCAGCGTCGTCGAAGGCCCCGTCGACCATCTCGACCACGCCTCCTACCAGCAGTTCTGGGGCGGCAAGGCGGGCATCGACGCGACGAGGAAGTGGCCCGAGGAGGGCTACACACGCGACGGCGGCTGGCCCGACATGGTTCTGTCCGACCCGGATACGGCGGCGAAGGTCGACCGCCGCTGGAAGGAGTACGGCCTGTGAGCTCCGCCTCTGCCGCGATCCCACAGCCGGGACGCACCAAGGCCTTTCTGCGCCTGGTGATGATCGAGCACTCGGTCTTCGCGCTGCCCTTCGCCTACATCGCCGCGCTGACCGCGATGTTCGAGTGGGACAGGAACATCCACTGGGGCCGGCTGCTCCTGGTCACCATCTGCATGGTGGGCCTGCGTACGTTCGCCATGGCGGTCAACCGGATCATCGACCGGGAGATCGACGCCCGCAACCCCCGCACGGCCCACCGCGAGCTGGTCACCGGCGCGATGTCGGTGCGGCACGCCTGGACCGGCGCCCTGGTGGCGGTCGTGATCTTCCTGGGCTCGGCGGCCCTGCTCAACCCCCTCTGCCTGGCCCTCGCTCCCGTCGCGGTGATCCCGATGGTGGTCTATCCCTACGGGAAACGGTTCACCAACTTCCCCCAGGCCATCCTCGGTCTCGCCCAGGCCATGGGCCCGGTCGGCGGCTGGCTCGCCATCACCGGTGAGTGGTCCTGGAACGCGGTGCTGCTCGGTCTCGCCGTCGGCATCTGGATCGGCGGCTTCGACCTGATCTACGCCTGCCAGGACGTGGAGACCGACCGTGAGATCGGCGTCATGTCGGTCCCGGCCCGCTTCGGCATCCCGGCGGCCATCTGGGGCGCGCGGGTGTGCCACCTGGCGACCATGGTCCTGCTCGTCTGGTACGCCGTCGCCACCGACGCGGGCGTGTTGTTCTGGGTCGGCCTGATGATCGTCGCGGCGGCCTTCGTCTACGAGCACAACATTGTCCGCCCCCATGACCTGTCCCGCCTGAACAGGGCCTTCTTCAGCGTCAACGGCTTCATCGGGATCGCCCTGTTCGTGTGCGCGGTGCTGGATCTCGGGCTCCGGGGACTGACCGCCTGACCCCGGCGCGGCCTCCCGTCGAGTGCGGAGACAGGGAGGCCGGGGCATCGGCACCGACCGCCTGCCCGCGGCCCCGGAGGCGCGCCCTCAGCGCTGAAGGGCGCGAGGCTCTTCTGCCCGGCGCCGGAACACGAACGCGGCCGCGACTCCCGCTATCAACCCCACCAGGTGGCCCTGCCAGCTGACGCCCGTCTGGAGGGGCGAGAGGCCCAGCAGGATCGACGTGCCCCAGATCGCGCCGACCAGGAGGCCGACCACGATGCCCAGCGGGCGGCGCTCCACGAAACCGGTGACCAGGAGGAAGCCGAAGAGGCCGAAGATCAGGCCGGAGGCGCCCGCGGTGTTGCTGTTGGCCGGTGATATCAGCCAGACACCCAGCCCGTCGGCGACGATGATCACCGCGCAGACGGCGGCGAAGCGGCGCAGGCCGCCCAGCGCCGCGAGGAAGCCCATGACCAGCAGCGGGATGCTGTTCGACGCCACATGGGCGAAGCCGAAGTGGATGAACGCGGCGGGGACGACGTCCACCAGCTCGGACGCCCGGCGCGGCATGATGCCCAGGCCGTCCAGGGCGTGACCGCTGACCACGTCGACCACTTCCAGCAGCCACAACAGCGCGACCCAGCCCACCATCAGCTTGGCCGCGGCCTTCGCGCGGTCGCCGCGCGACCACTCCGGTTCGGTTCCCGCCATGACGTCCCCCACTGTCCGACCGTCTCTCGACCGTCCCCCATGAGGAACGGTCCGGCCCCCTCGACCGGTTCCCACCCCGCGACGCCGGATAGGCTCGGTGTCGTGAACCCAGTCAAGCCAGGAGAGACGCCGCGTACACCTTGGATCGTAGGGGTGTCGGGCGCTTCGGGCACGCCTTATGCCGCGTCGGTGCTCCGCGCACTCCTCGACGCGGGAGAGAGCGTGGACCTGGTCGTCAGCCGGGCCTCCCGGCTCACCCTGCTGGATGAGACGGGCATCTCCTTCCGGGACGCGCACTGGCGCGACGACCTGCGGGAATGGCTCGGCCGTGGGGCCGACGGCAAGCCCGGCGTCTTCGCGGCGGACCTCGACCGGGTGCGTTACTGGCACGCGGGTGACCTGGCCGCGGGCCCGTCCTCGGGCTCGTACCCGACGAAGGGCATGCTGATCGTGCCGGCCTCGACGGCGTCCGTGGCGGGTGTCGCGCTGGGTCTGTCCAAGGACCTGCTGCAACGGGCGGCGAGCGTCACGCTCAAGGAGCGCCGGCCGCTCGTGGTGGCCGTACGCGAGACCCCGCTGAACGGCCAGACGCTGCGGCATCTGGTGACCCTGGACGACCTGGGCGCCGTCGTCGTCCCGACCTCGCCCGCCTTCTACGCGGGCGCCACCCACATCCAGGACCTCGTGGACTTCGTCGCCGGGCGGGTGCTGGACGCGGCGGGCGTCCGGCACGACCTGTACCGAAGGTGGCAGGGCGAACTGGGCGCCCCTCACTAGGACCTCGGTACCCCGGTACCTGAACACACCAGTACGTCAGCACCTCGGATTCACTTCGGGGACTCTTCAGCGGAAGGCATCGAATCGCATGGACGCGGTGGACAGGCAGCTCATCCAGGCCCTGAGGGAGAACGGCCGGGCCTCGTACGCGGAGCTGGGGCGCCTCGTCGGCCTGTCGGGACCCAGCGTCACCGACCGCATCAACCGGCTGGAGGCGGCCGGCGTCATCACCGGCTACCGCGCCACCGTCGACGCCGCCTCGCTCGGCCTCGGCGTCACCGCGCTGATCGGCATCTCCCTCTCCGACGCGACCGACCACGAGGACGTGGCCCGCCGGATGAGGGACCTCGGCGAGATCGAGGACTGCTGGTTCATCGCGGGCGACGACTCGTACATGCTCAAGGTGCGGGCCAACGACGTGGACGGCCTGGAGAAGATCATCCGGCGGCTGTCCGGGACCAAGGGCGTCTCCAGGACCCGTACCACCATCGTGCTCTCCACCAAGTGGGAGAACCGCGTCGGAGAGCTGCCCGAGGAAGTCTGAGCACGTGGGAGTACGGTTGTCGGCGTTGTCGTGGAAAGGGTGAGGCATGGACGTCGGGCTCAAGCGCGAGCTGGAGGAGAAGGTCCGCTCCGGTGAGCGGCTGTCCCGCGAGGACGGCATCGCGCTGTACGAGTCGGACGACCTGGCATGGCTGGGCGGGCTGGCGCACGAGGTGCGGACACGGAAGAACGGCGATGTCGTTCATTTCAACGTCAACCGGCACCTCAACATGACCAACGTGTGCACGGCGTCCTGCGCCTACTGCTCCTTCCAGCGCAAGCCGGGCGAGAAGGACGCGTACACGATGCGCATCGAGGAGGCGGTGAAGCTCGCCAAGGCGATGGAGGGCGAGAACCTCACCGAGCTGCACATCGTCAACGGGCTGCACCCGAACCTGCCGTGGCGCTACTACCCGCGGTCCCTGCGGGAGCTGAAGGCCGCGCTGCCGGACGTCTCGCTGAAGGCGTTCACCGCGACCGAGATCCACCACTTCGAGACGATCAGCGGGCTGTCGGCGTCGGAGATCCTCGACGAGCTGATCGACGCGGGTCTGGAGTCCCTCACCGGTGGCGGCGCCGAGATCTTCGACTGGGAGGTCCGGCAGCACATCGTGGACCACCGCACCCACTGGGAGGACTGGTCCCGGATCCACCGGCTGGCGCACGAGAAGGGTCTGAAGACCCCCTGCACCATGCTCTACGGCCATATCGAGGAGCCCCGCCACCGCGTCGACCACGTGCTGCGGCTGCGTGAGCTGCAGGACGAGACCGGCGGTTTCCAGGTCTTCATCCCGCTGCGCTACCAGCACGACTTCGTGGACCTGAAGGACGGCAAGGTCCGCAACCGCCTCCAGGCGCGGACGCAGATGGCGACCGGAGCGGAGGCGCTGAAGACCTTCGCCGTCTCCCGGCTGCTCTTCGACAACGTCCCGCACGTCAAGGTGTTCTGGGTCATGCACGGCGTCCAGACCGCGCAGCTGGCGCTCCAGCACGGCGCCGACGACATGGACGGCTCGGTCGTCGAGTACAAGATCACGCACGACGCGGACAACTTCGGGACGCCCAACAAGCTCACCCGCGAGGATCTGCTGGACCTGATCCGGGACGCGGGGTTCCGGCCGGTGGAGCGGAACACCCGGTACGAGATCATCCGGGAGTACGAGGGCCCGGACCCGGCGCGTCGGGAGGCGCCGCAGCCGATGAGGGTTTGATCGCGGTCGTAGGGCGGGTGCGGGTGCGGGTCGGTGGGGGCCGGCCGCGCTGTTCCCCGCGCCCTTGGGTGGGTACTCGCGTCCTGTGTCGTCCGAAGACGTCTATGGCGCCGAGCCGTTTCTGCCGGAGCGTGGTGGGCTGCCTGCCCTTCGTCGGGCCGCTGCCGAGTGCCGGGGCTGTCCGCTGTATCGGGATGCCACCCAGACCGTCTTCGGGGCCGGGAGTGCGGACGCCCGGCTGATGCTCGTGGGCGAGCAGCCCGGTGATCAGGAGGACCGGCAGGGGAAGCCCTTCGTCGGGCCCGCCGGGAAGCTGCTCGACCGGGCCCTCGAAGAGGCCGGTCTCGACCCGGCGGACGCCTACGTCACCAACGCCGTGAAGCACTTCAAGTTCACGCGGGCCGAGCCGCGCAGGCGGCGGATCCACAAGGCGCCGAGCCTGCGGGAGATGACGGCGTGCGGGCCCTGGCTGGCCGCCGAACTGGCCGTGGTCGAACCCGAGTTGATCGTGGTGCTGGGGGCGACGGCCGGGAAGGCGTTGCTCGGGTCGTCGTTCAGGGTGACGCGGGTGCGGGGGACCGTACTGGAGGAGGAGATCCACGGGAGGCGGGAGCGGCTGCTGCCGACCGTGCATCCGTCGTCCGTGCTGCGGGCGGAGGACAGGGAGTCGGCGTACCGGGGGCTCGTCTCGGATCTCAAGACGGCCGCCCGCGTACTGGAGTAATGGCTACGATACCCGGGTGGCCCTTACCTTCACTCTTGACCCCGCCGTCACCGCCGAGCTTCGTGACGGTCTTCTCGACCTGTGGACGGATGTCTCCAACGCGGGCGGGTCCGTCGGGTTCGTGCCGCCGGTGACCCGGGACGTGGTCCGGCCCGAGCTGGTGAAGCACCTGGTGGGGATGGCGGAGGGGCGCACCCGGCTGCTGGTCGGGCACGACGAGGACGGACGGGTGGCCGCGAGCGCCTTCCTCACCTTCAACACGCACCGGCTGATGCGGCACTGGGTGTGGCTGTACACCGTGATGGTGCACCCCGGCCATCAGGGCAAGGGGTACGGCCGTGACCTGCTGGCCGCCGCCGAGGAGGCCGCCCGGTCCCTCGACGGCATCGAGGCGATCCGGCTGACGTGCCGTGGCGGGAACGGCCTGGAGCGGTTCTACGGCTCCTGCGGGTACAAGGAGGTCGGCCGGGTGCCCGGCGCGATCCGTGTCGCGCCCGGTGACGACCGGGACGACATCTTCATGCTGCTGTCGCTGGCCTGAGCCACACACCCGCCTCCAAGATCTCCCGCGCCGCGTGCTTCACTGGGTGGGACTGTTCGTTACGGAAGAGTGGATTGAGATGTTCCGCTACACGCTGATGCGCCTCGGGATCTTCGCGGGCTGCTTCGTGGTTGTCTGGGGTCTCGTCTACTTCCGTGTCGTCCCGCGCGGCTTCGGCGCCTCCAACGGCATGTGGATGGTGCTGCTCGCCCTGCTGGTCTCGGCCCCGATCAGCTTCGTGGTGCTGCGCGGTGAGCGCGACCGGGCGTCCGTCAAGGTCGCGCAGCGGGTCGACCGGATGAAGGCCAACCTCGAGGCCAACCGGTCCCAGGAGGACGAGGCCGTCGACGAGGCGGCGCGCGCTCAGGGGCAGACGTCCTAGTCTTGGCCCCATGGGTGCCGTGAAGACCAAGCGCATGCCGCGCGCGGTCCGTGAGCAGCAGATGCTGGACGCCGCCGTGCAGACCTTCGGTCGCCGGGGGTACATGGCCGCGTCCATGGACGAGATCGCCGAACTCGCCGGTGTGTCCAAGCCGTTGGTCTATCTGTATCTGAACTCCAAGGAAGACCTGTTCTCGGCCTGTATCCGCCGTGAGGCCACCGCGCTGGTCGGCGCCGTGCGCGCCGGTGTGCAGCCCGAGCTGCCCGCCGACCGCCAACTCTGGGAAGGGCTACGGGCGTTCTTCACGCACACCGGCCAGAACCCGGACGGCTGGGCGGTGTTGCACCTCCAGGCCCGTACCCGCGAACCGTTCGCCGCCGAGGTCACGGCGATGCGCGAGGAGATCGTCGCGTTCGTGACGGAGCTGATCGTGGTCGCGGCGCGCGAGGCCCACCGCGACCCGAACCTGGCCGAGCGCGAGGTCGCCGGGCTCGCGGAGGCGCTGGTCGGCGCCGCCGAGTCCCTCGCCGCCTGGGCCAACGCCACCCCGGGCGTCACGGCCCGGCAGGCGGCGGCCACCCTGATGAACTTCGCCTGGGCGGGGCTGGGCAACCTCATGGAGGGACGGCCCTGGACCCATCCGCTCACGCCGACGGAACGGTAGCGGGGGCTTCCGGGACCGGGAAGCCGCCCGCCGCCGGCGGGGTCACCCCGCACCCCACCGGCGCAGCGCCGGTGCCACCCGCTGGTGGCCCATGCGGTACAGCTTCCTCGCGCTGCGGCCCGCGACCCTGCGGACGGCCTTCCGGGCCCGTCCCGGCCCGCCGGCCCCCAGGGGGACGAGCAGCGGGCGGCCCTTCTCGTCGAAGCCGTTGGCGCGCAGGATGCTCGTGAGGTAGATCTCGGCGGTCCGGGGGGAGTAGTAGGGCCGCAGCGGGGGCAGGGGGCCGGCCGCGCGCAGTGCGGTGATCCGGGTGCGGGCCGCCGCGTACGGGTCGTCCTTGCCGATGCCCTGCGCCGCCGCCCACGCGGGGTCCGGCTGCGGAAGGGCGCCCGCGTCGATGTCGTCCCAGGAGGCCAGGCAGCCGGAGCGTACGAAGTAGTGGTTGCCGTGGGCCTCGCGCACACCCATGTCGGTGAGGATCGCGGTGGGGATACGGCGGTGCATGGACTCCAGGGCGGCCGTCGAGCTGACGGTGACCAGGAGGTCGGTGCGGTCGAGGACCTCGCCCATGTTGCCGTAGACGAGCCGGAGGTTGGGGGGCGGTGGTTCGGTGAGGTCGGTGATCAGGAGCTGGTAGGGGTCCGACTCGACGTGGGTGGTCTGCTCGCCGGGGAGGCTGCGCAGCTTGATCAGGACCTGGCGCTCGGGATGGCGGCGGGCATGACCGGCCGCGCGCTCCAGGAGCTTGAGCCGGCCGCCGCGCTCCTTCGGCACCGACGGCTGGACCGCGAAGGTGACCGTGAACGGCCGGTCCCGGGAGGGGCGGTAGGGGTCGCCGCCGAGGAACGGCAGCGCGCACTCCACCACCGACTCCGGGTCGATGCCGACGTTCTCGAAGACGGAACGGAAACGACAGGCGTCATAGGCCGAGTTGGCGAGCACGAGGTCGGTGCCGGCCCGGGTCATCAGCCCGTCGACCATCTTCTCGTAGACGACCCCTACGTATCCGCTCACCGTGACCGGCCGGTGCTCCCGCCCCTCCCACACCGATCCGAGGCTGTGCGTGAGGGCGAGGACCGTACCGCCGAGGAGGGCCAGGACGACGACGTCCGCCTCCGCCAGGTCCGGGTCGTCGACCAGTTCGGCCGCCGACACCAAGCGCCGGGTGTCCGGTTCGATCCCGACCTCGGCGAGCTGCCGTTCGGTCGGGGTGGACCGGCCGTGCAGGAACCAGGCGTCGAGCGCGTGCCCGGGAGCGATCTGGCGCGCCACCGACGCGCCCCACTTCCAGCGGGTGTCCGAGTCCGCGAGTACGGCGATACGTCTGTCAGGCATGGCTCTCGGCGCCCTTCGTGCGGGGGATCGGGAGGTGGGGGTGGAAGGTGAGCCGAGGGTAAGGAGCCTGGCTGAGTGTGGGATGAGTGATCTCTTGAAGGGACCTTGGGCAAGCTGGGGGGGTGGCTGTGGGAGATTCCCCGACCTGCCCTTCGCGCCTGGGAGTTCGCGGTCGGGCGCGGGGCGGCCGTCGCCCGCTGTTCGCCTGAAGTTCATGGGGCACATGACAGTTGTCATGCGCGAGGGCGGACGCCGGACACTGGGGGAGGGGCCGGCCGGGCCCGTACCGTCCTTGCCATGACGAAGACGGACATCAAGGTGAGCCTGATCGGCGGCCACCGACTCAACGGCGAGACCCTCCACGAGCGCACCCTGACCGCGTCCCTCATCGGCGGCGCCGACGTCGACCTGACCGACGTCGACATCCCCGACGGCGCCGAACTCCGTATCACCAAGCTCAGCCTGATCGGCGGCGTCAGCCTCAAGGTCCGCCCCGATGTCCGCGTCGAGGTGCACGGCATCCGCCTCGGCGGAGTGAAGGACGACGGCCCGAGCGAGCCCGGCGGCCCGACGGTACGCATCGACGCGTGGGGCCTGGTGGGCGGAGTGACCGTCACCCGGGGCTGAGCGGACGGGGCCGAATCGGGCGAGGCTGACCCGGGCGGCGGCTGAGCCGGGCCGGAGGCCGAGGTGGCTTCAGTTGCGCGGTAGTCCCTGTACGGCTCCGCTCACGTGCAGGCGGGGCCCCTCGCTTCCGCGCAGTTCGAAGCGGCCGTCCCGCGCCGCGTAGGTCACCGTCCCGGGCAGCAGCACCGGTGCCATGAACTCGGCGCGCAGGTACGCCTGTTGGGGTGCGCCGTGCGCGGCGAGGCAGCGGGCCACCGTCCACATGCCGTGGGCTATGGCGCGCGGGAAGCCGAAGAGGCGGGCGGTGAGGGGGTGCAGATGGATGGGGTTGCGGTCGCCCGACGCGGCCCCGTACCGCCGCCCCACATCGGCCCCCAGCCGCCACTCGGCGATCACGGGCAACGGCTCGCGCGTGTCGTCGGCCTTCCTGGCGGCCTGACCGCTCGCCCCGCTCTTCTCGTTCCCCCCGCTCTTCTCGTTCCTCCCGCTCTCATCGTTTCCACCGTCCCCCGGGGTCCGGTGCCGGGCCAGATAGGTGCTGCGTGACTCCCACACCACCTCCCCCGCGGCCCACAGCTCGGTGATCACCGCCGCCTCGGTCCCGCGTCGGTGCGGCTCCAATCCGCCCACGTACACGGCGAGTTCGTACTCCCCGGTCGCGGTCAGCGCCCGGCGCCGGGTGATCTCGATCGACGTGTGGACGAGTCCGAGCAGGGGCAGCGGAAAGTTCCGGCGGCTCATCAGACGCATGGCCAGCGGGAAGCCCAGGACGTGCGGGTAGGTCAGCGGCAGCGCGTCCTCGCCGGTCGCGAAGCCGCACACCCTCTCGTACGCGGCCAGCCGCGCCAGGTCGACGCTCAGGGCGGGCAGGACCAGCCGGTCGTGCGGGAACTCGGCGTCCGCACGCGGCCGTTTGAAGGGCGACAGCAGGGCGCCGCGCGCGAGCAGCGGGGCGAGAGCGGGCGATCCCGCGAGGACCACGGTCATCTCACGCCCCCAGCAGGCTCTGCCCGCAGACCCGTACGACCTGCCCGTTCACCGCGCCCGACGCGGGGTGCGCGAGCCATGCCGTGGTCTCGGCGACGTCGGCCGGAAGCCCGCCCTGTCCGAGGGAGTTCATCCGGCGTCCGGCCTCGCGGATGAGGAGCGGGATCGAGGCGGTCATCTTCGTCTCGATGAACCCGGGAGCGACCGCGTTGACCGTCACCCCGTGCTCGGCGAGGGCGCGCGGCGCGAGCGAGCGGACCAGTCCGGCGATCCCGGCCTTGCCGGCCCCGTAGTTGGTCTGGCCCGCGTTGCCGGCGAGGCCCGCGATCGACGCGGTGGCGACGATCCGGCCGCCGCGCCGGAGGGTCCCCGCCGCCAGCAGCGCGTCCGTCGTCCGCAGTACGCTCGCCAGATTGACGTCCAGCACCGAACTCCAGCGCTCGGCGGGCATGTTGACCAGCCGCCGGTCCCGGGTGATCCCCGCGTTGTGGATCAGCACATCCAGCCCGTCCGGGAGTTCGGCCGCGATCCGCTCACCCGCGTCGGCGGCCGTGATGTCCAGCGCCAGGGCCCTGCCCCCGAGCCGCTCGGCCGCCCGCCGCGCATCCTCCTCGGCCTGCGGCACATCGAGTACGACGACCCGCGCCCCGTCCCTCGCCAGGGTCTCGGCGACCGCCTCCCCGATGCCCCGCGCGGCGCCGGTGACGAGCGCGGTGCGCCCGGCCAGGGGCCGCTCCCGGTCGGCCTCGCTCTCGGCGACGGCCGTCTCCCCGACGCCGATCACCTGCCCGCTGACGTAGGCGGACCTCGGTGAGAGAAGGAAGCGCAGGGTCGACTCGGCGGCCGTCGCCTCCGTCAGCCGTACGAGATTGACCGTCCGGCCGCGCCCGATCTCCTTGCCGAGGGAGCGGACGAAGCCCTCCAGGGCCTGCTGGGCGGCGGACTGGTGGTGGTCGAGGGGGTCGAGCGGCGCGCCCAGCACCACCACGCGCCCGCTGTCGGCGACCGACCGGACGACCGGGTGGAGGGCCGCGTGCACCTCGGCGAGGGTGTCGACGTCGTGGACGCCGGTGGCGTCGAGGACCACGGCGACGGGGGAGTCGCCACCGGCGGGAAGGCCGGTGCGGGCGAGCACGGGCTCCAGGTCGAGGCCGGACTTGCCGGCGGTGAGGTGGAGGAGGGGTCCGGTCAGCGCGTCCCGCCGCAGCCGAGCCGGCTGGGGAAGTCCGAGTCTGCTGGTGAGGAAGCGGCCGGGCGCCGTGCCGGCGAGGCGCAGATAACGGTCGGCCATGTCCATCTCCCCATGCGTGCCAGGCGAACGGCAGTACTTACTCCAGAGTCAGGTTACCTGAGGTAAGGGGAGGTCAGGAGGTGAAAATTGTTCAGCAAACCGGTCGGTAGGGTACCTTCGGCCAGAAATACGACGATGCTGCACATCCCCGACGCATCCCCGCCACCGGACTACCTCGGAACCCTCACCGACCCATCACGCGGGCGCCGTACGATCTCCTCCCCTGACCTGCGGCAACTCCCCCGCAGGGCAACTCCGTTGAACCTCTGGAGTCGCCCGTGTCCACCTCCCACCCGCCGGCCGTCGCGATGGCGGTCCACTCCACGACGTACGACGGCACCCCGGTTCTCGTTGAGCCCGAGGTGCGGCGGCTGGACGGGGAGGTGCGCGAGGTCTCCGTGCCGCCCTTCGTCCCGCCGCTGACCCATGGCTCGCTCGCCGACCTGCCGTTCGACAACGCGCACAGCCATCCCGAGGACCGGGTGCTGAGCCGTCGTGACGCGTCGGGCAAGTGGACCCATGTGACGGCCGCGCAGTTCGCCGCCGAGGTGCTGGCGACGGCGAAGGGGCTGATCGCCGAGGGGCTGGTGCCGGGGGACCGGATCGCGATCATGGCGCGGACGGTCTACGAGTGGACCCTCCTCGACTTCGCCGCCTGGGCCTGCGGTCTGGTGACCGTCCCGATCTACCCCACCTCCTCCGTCTTCCAGACCCGTTGGATCCTCCAGGACTCGGGCGCGGTGGCCCTGGTGACCGAGACTGCGGCCCAAGCCGGGGCGTTGGGGCCGGAGTTGAGCCGGCTGCTCGACCTGCGCCATCTGTGGGTCATCGAGAAGGGACATGTGGAGCGGCTCGCCGAGCGCGGGGCGGAGGTGCGCGAGCACGAGGTGGACGTACGGCGCGGGATGCTGGGCCCCGACACGCTCGCCACCATCGTCTACACCTCCGGCACGACCGGTCGGCCCAAGGGCTGTGTGATCACCCACGGGAACTTCTTCGCCGAGGTCGACAACGCGATCGAGCTGCTCTACCCCGTCTTCCGCACCCGGACCAGCGAGGAGGCGGCGATCCTGCACTTCCTCCCCATGTCCCACATCTTCGGCCGGATGGTCGCCGTCGCCTGTATCCGGGCGCGGGTCCGGCTCGGCCACGCGCCGAGCCTGAAGTCCGAGGAACTCCTGCCCGACCTGGCGGCCTTCCGGCCCACCTGTCTGGTCACGATCCCCTACATGCTGGAGAAGGTCTTCAACGTGGCCCGCGCACGGGCCGAGACCGGCGGCCGGGCCACCGCCTTCGACCGCGCGACGGGCGTGGCCCGCCGCTACGGCGAGGCACGGGAGGCCCGCGCGGCGGGCACCGGCCCCGGCCCGAACGCCGCCCTGAAAGCGGCCCGCGCCTTCTACGACCCCCTGGTCTACCGCCGTATCCGCAACGCCATGGGCGGCAGGGTCCGTTACATGATCTGCGGCGGCTCACCGCTGGGACGGCGGCTGGCCGCGTTCTACTCGGGTGCGGGGATCGAGATCTACGAGGGCTACGGCCTGACGGAGACCACGGGGGCGGCGACGGTCACTCCACCCCTCAAGCCCCGCCTGGGAACGGTCGGTTGGCCCCTGCCCGGCACCAAGGTCCGGATCGCGGCCGACGGCGAGATCCTGCTCTCCGGCGGGCACGTCCTGCGCGGCTACTGGGACCCGAACGCGGGCGGGGTCGCCCCCGCGACCGCCGACGGCTGGCTGGCCACCGGTGACATCGGCCGCCTGGACGAGGAGGGCTACCTCTACATCACCGGCCGCAAGAAGGAGATGCTGATCACGGCGGGCGGCAAGAGCGTGGCCCCGGCCCCGCTGGAGAACTGGCTGCGCGCGCACCCCCTGATCTCCCAGGTGATGGTCGTGGGCGACCGCCGCCCCTACGTCGGCGCCCTCATCACCCTCGACATGGAGGGCATCGCCCACTGGCGCCGGATGACCGGCAAGCACCCCGCCGTCACCGCCGAACTCATTCTGGACGACGACGAGTTGAGGCAGCTCCTGCAACGCGCGGTGGACGAGGCGAACAAGCTGGTGTCCCGCCCCGAGTCGATCCGCCGCTTCACGGTCCTCCCGGTCGACTTCACGGAGGAGGCAGGCCACATCACCCCGTCGATGAAGCTGCGCCGCGAGGCGATAGCGGACGACTTCGCCGAGCAGATCGAGCGGCTCTACGAGGGCAGGTAGTGGCCGGCCCGGGTGCCCAGGACGTTCAGCAGGGCGAGGGACTCGGCGTCGGGGGATCCCGGGGGCGCGGTGTAGAGCACGAGGTACTGGTCGCGGTCGGTGAGGGCGAGGGTGTCGCAGTCGACGGTGACCTCGCCGACGGTCGGGTGGCGGAAGGTCTTGGTGAGCATCGGCGCGGCCTGTACGTCGTGGCGCTCCCAGAGCCGGGCGAAGTCGGGGTCGGTGTCGCGCAGTTCGCTCACCAGGCCGGTCACGGCGGGATCGGCCGGGTAGCGGGCGAGGGTGGTACGGAGCCGCGTGACGACGCTCAGCCGGAAGTCGGCGGCGTCGGAGATGCCGTAGAGCGGCTCCTCGCCGTTCTCCGGTCCGGGGAAGACCCGGCGGGCCAGGTTGCGCTGCTCGGGGGTGAGCGGGGTGAAGTCCTCCATGAGCGCGGCGGCGAGGTCGTTCCAGGCCAGGATCTCGCACGCGGCGGACATCACGAAGCCCGCCGTCAGCGGCAGCCGCCGAAGGAGCGCGAGGATGCTCGGGCGGACGTCGCGCCGGTGCAGTCCGGTGCGGTTCGGCGCGGTGCCCGCCAGCACATGGAGGTGGTCGGCCTCGGCGTCGGTCAGCCGCAGCGCTCCCGCGATCGCGGCCAGGACGTCACCCGAGGGACGGGGCGCCCGGCCCTGCTCCAGACGGACGTAGTACTCGGTGGAGATGTGGGCGAGGACCGCCACCTCCTCCCGGCGCAGACCCGGTGTCCGGCGCCGCGGGCCGCCGGGAAGGCCCACGTCCCGCGGGCGGAGCCGCTCGCGGCGGCTGCGGAGGAATGCGCCGAGTTCCTGCTTGTCCATCCGCCCAGTCTGCGCGCGCCGCGGCGGGGGATCGTAGTACTGGTTGTGCCTGTATCCGGTCCGGGGCGAGGCCCGACGCTGCTTGCCATGACGCACACCACGCACACCACCACGCACACCTCGGGCGGCGCACCCGTCGGCCTCCTCGCCGGCAAGGCCGTCTTCATCAGCGGCGCGAGCCGCGGTATCGGCGCGGCGGCGGCCCGGCTCTTCGCCGCCGAGGGCGCCGCCGTCGTGCTCGCCGCCCGCGGCACCGACGCGCTGGAGACCCTCGTGAAGGAGATCCGCGCCGACGGTGGCATCGCCGACGCCGTCACCCTGGACCTGGCCGACTCCGCGAGCGTCCGCGCCGCGATCGGCCGCGTCGAGGAACTGCACGGACGTCTCGACGGCGCCTTCAACAACGGCGCGGTGATCCAGCGGCCCGGCCCCGTCGACGACACCTCCGACGAGGACATCGACCGGCAGTTCGCGGTGAACTTCCGCGCCCACTGGACCGCCATGAACGCCCAGGCCGCCCTCATGCGGCGCACCGGTGGCGGCGCCATCGTCAACACCTCCAGCATCGGCAGCCGCCGCGCCAACCCCGCGCTGCCCGCCTACGGCGCCATGAAGCGCGCGCTCAACAGCCTCACCGAGACCGCCGCGGTCAACTGGGCCCCCGACGGCATCCGGGTCAACGGCATCACGCCCGGCGGTACCGCCACCCGGATGATCGACGAATGGGAAGCGGCGACCCCCGGCATCGTCGAGGGGATGAGCGCGCGGATCCCGCTGGGCCGGATGGCCGAACCCTGGGAGATCGCCGAGGCGGCCGCCTGGCTGCTCAGCGACCGCGCCTCCTATGTGACCGGCGCGATCGTCCCGGTCGACGGCGGCGCGGGCGCCTGACCGGCCGACCGGCTGGGCGAAGGGTTCAGCGGAGGCCGATCTCCGCCCAGACGGTCTTCCCGACGGTGCGCTCCGCGACCCCCCAGGTGCGGGCGAGGAGGGTGACCAGGATCAGGCCTCTGCCGTGTTCGGAGTCGGGTTGGTCGAGGAAGCGGAGCCGGCGGTCCGCGCGCGGGTCGCTGACTTCGACACGGAGCGTGGGGCCGGGCAGGAGCAGCAGTCGTAGCTCGAAGTCACGCCCCGGAACCCGGCCATGGGTGACGGCGTTGGCGGCGAGTTCGGCGACGAGGTGCTGGGCGGTGTCGTTCGCGTCGGTGTGGTGCGGGTGGCCCCAGGCGGCGAGCTGCGCGGCGGCGAGGTGCCTTGCCAGGCGGGCGCCGCGGGGGGTCGCGCTGAGGCGTTGGGTGAGTTCGGCGGTGGGGGCGTTGGCGGGGGCGTCGGCGGGGGCGTTCGTGGGGGTGGAGATTTCTGCGTTCACGTCACTGAGCGTGGTGGGTTGTATCTACGCTGGCCAGGGGCGACCGCGCGACTCTGAGTGACCGTACGAGTGCGGTGGGTCGGTTGTGCGGGTGTCGGCCGTGACCACGACGACGTGAAGGCGGTGGCGGTACGTGACGGAGGAGCGGGAGCGCAGGGCGGAGACGCCGGCGGAGGCCGAGGGCACGACGGAACTCTTCAGCGCGCTCGGCAAGATGCTGAAGCTGCTGCGCGAGCGGAAGGGGCTGACCCAGAAGGAGTTCGGCCAGCTGGTGGGGTACGGGCCCGACCAGATCTCGGCCATGGAGCGGGGGGTACGGACACCTCGCCCCGAGTTCCTGGAGTCAGCGGACGAACTCCTCGACGCCGGGGGCTTGTTGAGAGAGGTGATCCCGGATGTCGAACGAGCGATGAGCAAGTCACGGACTCGGCATCCGGAGTGGTATCGGAGTTATGCGGCACTGGAGGCGGAGTCCGTCGAGCTGCACTTCTACGCCAACCAGGGCGTGCCTGGGCTGTTGCAGACCGCGGATCACGCGAGGGTCGTCTTCACCATGCGGCGGCCGTTCCTCGACGAGGAGACGATCGATAAGCGAGTCGCGGACCGTCTGTCTCGGCAACAGGTCTTCGAGCGCCGGCCGGCGCCGATCGTGAGCTACGTCCTGGAAGAGGTCGTGCTGGACCGTCCGATCGGCGGGCGGGGTGTGCACGCGAACCAGCTTCGACGCATGCTGCTTGTGGGACAGATGCAGAACGTCGAGATCCAGGTGATGCCAACGGTGGTGGAAGAACACCCCAACCTGGGAAGCGCGTTCAACCTGCTGACGCCCCCACGGCACGGACAGGTGGCATACACGGAAGCGCAGGGGTACCCCCGGCTGATCACCGATCCGGAAGAGGTCCGGAAGATCGCCGACCGCTATGGGATCATGCGGGCGATGGCACTCTCTCCTTCCGAGTCCCGGAAGTTGATCGAGAAGAAGCTGGAGGAGCTATGAACAGCGAACAGCTCACCTGGTTCAAGTCCAGCTACAGCGACGGTGAGGGCGGCGAATGCATCGAAGTCGCCTACAGCTGGCGCAAGTCGAGCCACAGCGACGGCGAGGGCGGCGATTGCGTGGAAGTCGCCGCCTGCCCCCACACCATCCACATCCGCGACTCCAAGAACCCCACCGCCCCCCACCTGACCGTCTCTCCCACGACCTGGTCGGCCTTCCTCTACTCCGCGGCCTCTCGCTGAGTGGTTGACGGTCAAGACTCCCCAAGCCCCCTTGGCGGAGCCCCCCGCACCCGTGTTCACTGCGCGGCATGACCATGTCACTGTTTCGTCTGAGACGGCGGGTCGCCGCTGTCGGTGCCGTTGCCCTGGCCGCCGTCGGTCTCGCCCTGGGCGGCCCCGCCTTCGCCGACACCGTTCCCGCCGAGTTCGGGACCGACTGGCACGATCCGGTCACCGCGGCTCCGCCCGTCGACACCCCGCACACCAAGTCCTGCACGGTCACGGTCGCGCAGGCGCAGTTCAAGGACTTCACGCCGTACACGGGGACGTACGCGCCGCCCAACGGCTGTGGCGAGCCGGGACGTTGGGCCAAGGTCGTGCTGCGGATGGACGGGAGTGTCGCCGGGCGGCAGTACGACCGGCTCGGGTATCTGGACATCGGCGGGGTGCAGGTGTTCCGGACCTCGACCCCCGAACCGTCCCCGCAGGGCATCGACTGGCACGTCGAGAAGGACGTGACCGAGTACGCGAAGACGTTCAGCAGCCCGCAGTCCGTGGACATGCTGATCGGCAACGTTGTCAATGACACCTACACCGGTGTGCTCGACGTCAAGGTCACGCTCACCTTCTACGCGCCCGAGGACGGCCGACGCGGTAGTGCCGTTCCCGATCAGGTCATCCCCCTCAGCGACGGGGACAGCGTGACCACCGGGGCGAAGCTCACCACCCCGCGCAACTCCGAGCGCATCCTCGCCGAGGTGTACGCCACCGGGTCGGGCGGCGGGTGCGAGGAGTTCTGGTACACGGCGGTCTCCTCGTCGGCGTCGTACTCCTGCAAGGGCGGGGACGACGGGCCGTACCGGGAGGTGCGGGTCAGCATCGACGGGCGGGTGGCCGGGATCGCGTCGCCCTTCCCCAACGTGTGGACGGGGGGCTGGTCGCCGTATCTCTGGTCCGTGATACCGGCTCCACGCGCCTTCGACGTACAGCCGCTGACCTTCGATCTGACTCCGTTCGCGGGGGAGTTGAACGACGGGAAGGCGCACACGGTGGACGTGACCGTCGTCGGGGTGCCGGCCGGGCAGACCGGGTGGAGCGCGCCCACGAACATCCTCGTGTGGCAGGACGCGCACCGGGCGGTCGTGTCGGGGGCCGTGACGTCGTACCGGAGCGGTGATCCGGCTGTCGGGAACACCTACCAGGACGGGGCCTTGCGCTCGCTCGTGACGGACGGGAGCGATCGGCTCGAGGTCTCGGGGTACGTCGACACCTCCCACGGGCGGGTCACGACCACCGTCGACCGGAGGCTGACCACCGGCATCACGCACCGGTGGACGCCGGACGAGAACACCGATGAGCTGGACGGCCGTTGGACCGACGACCAGAAGGTCACCGTCAACGGCCGCGTCGACCGTACCGACCGCACGTACACCCTCGACGGGCGTGCCACCGTCGACGCCGACAACCGGCTGCGGGTGGTCATGTCCCTCGGCGACCACGCCCGCGGCGGCCACGGGGTGCGGATCGACGACACGTACAACGGCGACGCGACCTTCACCCTGGGCGTGGCCCGCGAGGACCGGCACGCGGTCGCCACGACGAGTGAGCGCTACCGGCTGCGGGGGCATGGCACCTGCTACGACCACTCCCTCGCCACCGAACAGGGCGCACTGACCAAGGACGTACGCCGCTGCTGACACCCTGGCCCGTATGACGCCGACCCTCCCCAGCCTGCTCGCGGTCTTCGCCCACCCGGACGACGAGTCCCTGGCCGCGGGCGGGCTGCTCGCCCGGCACTCCGCGTCGGGGGCCAGTACCGCGGTCGTCACGGCCACCTGGGCCGAAGGGACCGGGCGCGCCGGGGAGTTGGCGGAGGCGGTGCGGATTCTCGGTGCCGGGGAGCCGCGGCTGCTCGGGTACGCCGACGCTCGCGTACCCGAGTCCGCGCCCGGCGCCGCCCGGTTCCGCGACGCCCCGCTGGACGAGGTCGTGGGGCGGCTCGTCGCGCACATCCGCGAGTTCCGGCCGGAGATCGTCGTCACCCATGACCCGTACGGCAATCTCTCCGGGCATCCGGATCATGTGCACGCCCATCGGGTGACCGTGCTGGCCGTGACGGCGGCGGGGTGGGGGCGGCTGTATCCGGAGGCGGGGGAGCCGTGGGAGACGGGGGCTCTCTGGTTCGCCACCCATCCGGAGTCCGCCGTGCGCGCCCTCGGCCGGGAGATGCTGCTACGCCCCGGGCGGGAGGTGTTCGCCGTGCCGGACGCGTGGGTGTCGGCCGTGGTGGACGTAGGACCTTGGGTGGAGCGCAAGTTGGAGGCCGTCATGGCGCACCGGAGCGAGGTGGCGCGGGGCGCGCTGCCGGGGCGGCTCGCGGCGCTTCCGGCTCGGGCTCGGGCGCGGGCGGTGGCCACCGAGTGGTACATCCGACAGGACGTCATGGTGACCGGACCACGATCGGGCCTTACCCTATAGGTACGAAACCGTATCGTTCACCTGAGTCGGTGAACTGAAGTGGGTGAGTGGAGTGACTGAGGTGTCGATGACGCGCCGCGGTCGGGTCACGCCTGAGCGCGAGGCCGAGTTGTACGAGGTCGTGCTCGACCTGCTCGGCGAGGTCGGCTACGACGGCCTCACCATGGACGCCGTAGCCGCGCGCACCCGGTCCAGCAAGGCCACGCTCTACCGCCAGTGGGGCGGCAAGGTCGAGCTGGTCGTCGCCGCGATGAAGCAGACCCGTCCCGTCGACATCGAACAGGTCGACACCGGTTCGCTGCGCGGCGACTTCGACGCCCTGCTCGCCAACGTGGACGACGCCGCCATGGCCCGTACCAGCTCCCTCATGCGCGGTCTGGCCATGGCGATGCACCATCACCGGGACCTGGGCCGGGTCTTCCGCGAACAGATCGTCGAGCCGGATCTGCGCCAGTTCCGCCGGGTGCTGGAGCGGGCCGTCGAGCGGGGCGAGATCCGCGCCGACAACCCCGCCCTGGACCACGCCGTTCATCTGTTGCTCGGCGCGTTCGTCGCCCGCGGCCTGCTCGACGGACAGCCGCCGACAGGAGGCTTCCTGAGGGAGTACGTCCGCGCGGTCCTGCTGCCCGTCCTCGTCGACGCCTGACCGACCCCGGCCCGAGCACTGAGAGGCACCCACCATGACCACGACCCACGCGGCCGGCCTGCGGGCCCGGATCAGTACCAAGGACGGCTGGGCCGTCCCGCACGCCGTGCTGACCGTCACCGACATGACGGGGCGGCAGACCGCGCGCCAGGAGGCCTCACCGGACGGCGTCGTGGCGACCGAAGCCCTCGCGCCCGGCACCTACACCGCGATCGTCACCGCCGTCGGCTACGGCCCCCTCGCCGCCACCGCCATCGTGACCGCCTCCGGCGGCGCCGACCTCGGCTCGCTGGTGCTGGCCCGTGCCGGGGGCGTGGAGCTGCCGCCGCCCGGGCCGTGGACCATCGACCCGGCGCACTCCAGCGTGAGCGCGGTCGCCCAGCACCTCGGACTGACCAGTGTGCACGGCCGGTTCAAGGAGTTCGGGGGCCGGATCGAGATCGCGGAGAACCCGCAGGCGTCGAGCGTGGAGGCGGTCATCGAGGGCACCTCGATCGACACGGGCAACGCGATGCGCGACGGCCATCTGCGCTCCGCGGACTTCCTCGACGTGGACGTCCATCCGAAGATCACCTATCGCAGTACGGGCATCACCCCGGCCGGTGAGGCCCGCTGGACCGTCCACGGCGAACTCGCCCTGCACGGCGTGGCCCGCTCTGTCGATCTGGACCTGTCCTACCTGGGCACCGGCCCCGACCCGTGGGGCGGGGTCCGGGCGTCCTTTCGCGCCACCACCGAACTGCGGCGCGAGGACTTCGCCATGAACTACAACCAGGTCGTCCAGGCGGGCATCGCCGCCATTGGCGCCACCCTGCGCGTGGAGCTGGACATCCAGGCCGTCCAGGGGGAGCGACTGCCGTCCCTCGGCTGAGGGTTGGGTCGTCACCGGCGCGGATGCGGATGCGGATACGGAGGATGATGTATGCCATCGCGGCGCTGAGGAGCCGCGACTTCATCCAGCCCCGGATCATCATGGGCACGGCACCGGGCACAGCGCGCCCGCCCCGCCTCCCTCAAGGCTGTCCCGCAATGATCAACTGAGTCGCCATGGCCAGCCTCGGGGGCGGCAGCATCGGTCCGGTCTATCCGGTGAGGCATGGTTCACGGCGATGCAGGATCACCAGGCCAGTACCGCGGTAGCCGCCGTCAGCGATCACCGTCGTACTGCAGACGGCTGCCTTCGCTCCGGACAACTCCCATGCCTTGCAGTCGTTGCGGTTGCCGGGCAGAGGTCGGCCAACCGCGACCACCAGCCGTGTATCGGCTCGAGCAGCGGTGCGAGCTGGCGCAGCGTCAAGTTGGTGCGCCAGTGAGCCGCGACCAGCAGGATGCGGTCCTCCAGGGGCAGGCTCCACGGCCGGCCGCGGCGGACCGGGTCCGCTCCCTCGCAGCGCATCCAGTGGGCGATCTCGTCACCGGCCGGTACGGTGCGACGCAGAACCAAGGGGAGGATGAGTTGGCGCGCCCAGTGTTGTTGGTGGACGTGGACGGGCCTCTGAACCCGTATGCCGCCAAGCCGCACCGTCGTCCCGTGGGCTATCAAACGCACCGCTTGCTGACGCCTCGTTGGGAGGCCGCCGAGCGGCGCCGGCTGACTGAGTGGGGGCTGCCGAACAAGCCCGTGAAGCCGCTGCGGGTGTGGCTTAACCCAGATCACGGCCCGGCGCTGGACGCGCTTCCGTTCGAACTGGTGTGGGCGACAACGTGGGAGGAAGAAGCCAACGCGTTCGTCGCGCCAGTCCTGGGGTTGTCCGAACTGCCCTTCATTCGCTGGCCTTCGCCGCGGCCTGAGCCCGGGGGCGGTGTGTTCTGGAAGACGCCTGAGATCGTCGCGTGGGCGAAGGGCCGCGCGTTCGCCTGGGTCGATGACGAGATCACAGCGGCGGATCGTTCGTGGGTGGAGAAACACCACGACGGTCCCGCCCTACTGCACCGCGTTGACCCGCGATATGGCCTTGTCATCGACGACTTCGCCGCGCTGACGGCATGGGCGACCGGTCTTGACTGACTCCGCAGCCGGTCGACAACTGGTTGCGACGCCGTCCTGCGTGATCGTTACGGGACAAGTCTTCGGCGGCGGGGCCTTCGTCACGTCCGTCGGCTCCTTATGGGACAACCTCGGCGACCTCGGTGAGTGCTCTCTTGATCGGCAGCTTGGCAAAGTAACCAGCGCCGAATGCGATGCACATCAGGACATACCAAAACGCTCTGCTCCGGTCATCTCGCCGTGGCCGAAGTCGGCGAGTGCCTTCTTGACTGGGACCTTGGCGAAATACGAGGCGCCAAAGGCGATGCAGCCGAGGATGTAGAAGCGCTCCGCTCCTGTCATCTCCTGAATCGACCTGAATCCGACGAGTCACGCCAGATTGCCACCCTGACTGTCTGAAAGAATGTAATGACCCGTGTGCATGGCATGGATTGACCGAACTCGATCGAACTGTTGCACACTTCGGTCACTTGTAATCCATTTCACAAGCGTCTTCGACAAAGTGCTTCCGGCTGGGGTGACTGGACGGCACACTGTCAGCCACTGCGCGCCCGGGGAGCCAGCCTTGGCCGATGCAACCGGCGTCGGGCGCGTTCCAGAGGAAATATTGGATGAGCCTCGTGCGCTCATGTTATTTGGTTTCGAAGGGGGAGTTCGTTGTCGAGCGGTGATGATGATGGATTTTTGGGGCATAGATCAGTGGCCGCATGGACCGTTGCGGGCTCTATCGCAGCAGTTTGCGCCCTCGTGGTTTCGTTGATTGTCTGGGTATTCCCCTCCTCGCCGTCATCATCAAACTCGGGTGGGGGTGGCACTTTTCCCCGTAGCACCCAAAGTACACCAGAATCGGATTCCCCTTCGGCCGCAGCCTCCTCCCTCTCAACAGCGAATTCTGTTCACCGACAGGACGCAATCAAATATCTTGCTGACCTCACGCCTGTCGCTGGAAATGCCCAAGGTGTAGACAATGGAACCGACGTCTCCATTTCCGGCGTCGACTATCCGCACAGTGTGATCATTTTTTGCTCTGGCGGCCAGGAGAACGACTTGGAATACAACCTGAGTGGCGTTGGGAATCGATTTTTCGGTCAAGTCGGCATCGGCGACACCGAGGACGCGAGCAACCTTCCGGCAATCGTTTCATTCTATGGCGATTCCAAACTCATCAAGACGGTTAAGGTATCCCTGGGGAATCCCTCGAAAGTCAGCCTTTCCGTTAAAGGAGTTCTGAGGCTCAGGATTTCTGCCTCACTTGTCCAAAGCGTGTACGATGGGCGCGATATTCGAGTCAGCGTGGGCGATGCGCGGTATACCTCGTGATCGCCACTCGCCGATCGAGTAGCGGATGTCCAGCGGGCCGAACTCGTCGAAGGCGAAAACGCGGTCGGGGAAGTGCTCCAGGACGTGTTCGATGCGGTCCAGCCTGCTGTCGCGCTCGGGGTCGGTGGACTCTTTCCAGGTCTTGGTGTGCTGGAAGGTGATGCCGCGGCGGGCGAGCAGGCGCAGGGCAACGAGAGGTCGAGGCTGTCATCGGACTTCCTCACCGGCCTCGACCGCACGGACAAGCAGGGCCGCCTCCTGCGCGGCTGAGGGCGGCACACACCGACAGGGCCCCGCTCCTCCGAGGAGCGGGGCCCGGGCCGTTGGTGGCCTGAGTCCTACCAGAGTCCCGTGGACCACAGACCGCGTCCGTGTGTCCCCACGAGCAGCCGGCCGCCGTCGTCCGAGACGTCCAGGGAGACGATCCCGGCGTTGGGCAGGGCGCCCGCGAGGCGGTACCAGGTGTAGCCGCCAGTCGGGTTGGGCGCGGCCGCGAAGACGCCGACATCGGTGCCGACGACGACATGGCCGTGCCAGAGGGCGAGCGCCCCGACCGGGGCGTCCGGCAGGTCGCCGGTGCGGTCGGTCCAGGTGGTGCCGCCGTCGGTGCTCTCGAAGACGTGGCCCTCGCCCGCGCCGGAGACGTACACCGAGGTGAAGCCGCCGTACGTCGCCCAGACGTGAAGGGCGTTGTGCGGGTCGACGGTGAGGGAGGTGACGTAGCGCCTCGGCAGCGGGGCGGTGAGCCGGTGCCAGGTGCCGCCCGCGTTGGTGTCGATGCCGCTGGCGTAGTGGGAGCCGCTCCAGTCCTCCCAGCCGGCGTAGGTCACGTCGCTGTTCGCCCCGAGCGCGGTGATGGAGTGGTGCTCACCGGTGTCGTGCACGTTCCGCCAGTCGCAGGAGGCCGCGGTGCACCGCGTGTCCCAGCCCTTGCCGCCGTTGTCCCACACATACCGGCCGCCGGCGACCCAGTGGTTCAGATCGTTCACGTCGGAGGTGTAGGGGGCGATGAACTCGGGGCCCGGGTCGCAGCCGGGGAGGTCGGCGTTCCAGGAGCAGGCGGGCGAGATGTTGGTGTAGGAGGGCGTCGTGCCCTCGGAGCGGCCGCCGTTGGTGGTCAGCTCCATGTCCAGGTCGACGTACTCGTTGACCGCCCGGTCGGCGTTGTGCGGGTCGACGACGACGTAGCCGCCGTCACCGCCCGCCGGCTGGTACAACTCACGTGCGCCCGGCAGGCTCAGCACGTTGCCGTTGTCCTGGGTGCCGCCCCAGGTGGACAGGCCGCCGGTCACCGGGTCGCGGCCGTAGGCGGCGTCGTAGTACTGGAAGGTGCGCAGGCCCTGGTTGAGGTTGCTCCAGCCCTCGGAGGGCAGCACCGGGTCCGGGCGCAGGGTCGCGGAGCGCTCGTAGACACCGCCGTCGTTGCCGAAGTAGACGCGGTGGTCCGGGCCGAAGGCGATGGCGTGCTGGTCGGGGTGGGTGGTCATCGGGCAGCCGCCCGCGATGGGGCCCTGGGTGTAGCACTTCAGGCCGAAGTTCCAGTACGGGCCGATCGTCGCCCAGGTCTTTCCGGCGTCCCAGCTCTCGAAGACCTCGGAGAAGGCCGCGTAGACGTGGTCCGGGTCGGTGGGGTCCACGGCGACGTACTGGTTGTACCAGGCGGAATCGGTCGGCTCGCTGTTCTGTGCGCCCGCCGCCTTGAGGACGTCCTCGTCGGCGACCGTCGTCCAGGGGCCGGCCGCGTCACCGCTGGCCGAGCGGAAGACGTCGCCGTCGCTGCTGTTGTTCGTGGCGTCCCCGACGAGGGCGAACAGTTCGTGGCCGTCGGCCGAGTAGGAGAGGGAGGAGCGGCCGGGGAGGACACCCGCCAGGTCGCCGGTCGGGGTGACCTTGTGCCAGGTGCCGGGCTTTCCCGAGTCGTCGGACTCGTAGACGCCGTTTGCACCGCCGTCGGAGGTGAACCAGCCCGCTATGACGGCGACGACCTGCCGTCCGCCGGTTCCGGGGCGTACGGCGACGTCGGTGGCCGCCGAGGTCAAGCCGGCGTCCGGGTCGCCGGGGGCCAGGGCGATCGTCCAGTCGGAGGTGGTGTCGTCGGCGTCGTGGCGCAGGACGCCCTGGTCGGTGGCGGCGTAGACGTGTCCCCGGCCGTCGAAGGTGATCCGGGGGACGACACTGCCGTCCATACGCTTGCCGACCTGCTTCCAGGTGCGGCCCCGGTCGGTGGAGCGGTAGATGCCGAGGCCACTGTAGGCGTCGCCGGAGTTGCTGGGCTCGCCGGTGCCGATCCACAGGGAGTGGTCGGCGGGGTTGACGGCCAGGGCGCCCATGGAGAGGGTCTGCTGATGGTCGGACAGGGGTTTCCAGTGCCGTCCGTCGTCGTCGGAGCGCCACAGGCCGCCGTCGGCGGCGCCCTCGTAGACCGTGTGCCCGTCCACGGCGAGTGCGGAGACGCGGCCGCTGTTCAGGCCGAATCCGGCGCCGAAGTTCGAGGCGACCGGGTCCGCGTATTGCTTGTCCTCCGGCTGCAGCGGGACGTTCGTGACCTCTGACCAGCGTGTCGGCAGGGTCGGCAGCCGCCCGGCCTGCTGACGGGCGTCGACCAGGGCGCCCGGCCCGACCGTGGTGCCAGGGGCGGTCTTCATGCGGTTCTGCTGGGCGAATCCGGCGGTCGGGTCGTCCCGGTCGGTGGCGCCGTCGTCACCGCCGTCGTCACCGCCGTCGTTCTCGATCAGGGCGTGGGCCGCGGTGTCTGCCGTGGGGTTCACCGGGCCGGGTCTGAGGTGGTCCTGGGGCCTGCCGGGCGACGCGGCGTCGGCGCGGCCGGCCACCAGGAGCAGGGCGCAGACGGCGACTGCGGCCGCCTGTGCGCCCCGAGGGGGGTGGGGGAGGTTCATGTCACCTGATCACACAGCAGCTGATTTAACTTTCGAGTGATCATGTGACAATGATCCGGCAAAGTTCATCTCCCTTTATGCACAAGTGAGTTGAGTGACACTCAGATTCCTCGCCGGCCGCTCCGGTCTGTCCTCCGGCTTGAGGTAGCCGACGAGGATGACACTGCTCGGCCACCTCACTGGTGAACGTACGTGTGAAACGGGCCCGCTTCAGGTGGAGCTGGGCCCGACCCGCAGCTCGGATGAGCTCCACCTCCGCCGCCGTCCGAGCGCTGCGAACTACGGATACGACAGCGTCCGCCACCCCGGTCTCCCGGGTGGCGGACGCTGCCGCATGGGGGTCTCTTTCGGGCCTCCTCAGGCCCCTTCAGGTCTCCTCGGGATTCCTCAGGCCTTCTCCAGGCCTCCTCAGGCCTCCTTGTGTCCCAGTCGGATGTCGACCGCCGCCTGGCCGCCGTCCACCGTGACCTGCGTGGCCACCGGCGGGTAACCGCTGGCGATCACGGTGTACTGCTCGCTGGAGAGGTCGGCGAAGGCATAGCTGCCGTCGAGACTCGTGGTGCGGGTGCCCACGACATTGCCGGCGGCGTCGATCAGCGTGACCCGCGCGTCGTCCAGGGCCCGCCCGTCCGGGCTGTGCACCGTGCCGCGCAGGGTCGCCGCGACGGAGAGGCGGATGTCGCAGCGGGCGGTCTCGGTGGAGACCGTGACCGGGACGGCGGCGGGACGGTGGCCCGGCGCGCTGACGCTCAGCGTGTACTCGCCGGGCTGGAGGTCACCGATCCGGTAGCCGCCGTCCGTCCCGGTGGTGACGGAGGCCGTCACATCGCCGCGCTGGTCGGTGGCCACCACCAGCGTGCCGGGCAGCGTCTCGCCGCTCCCGCCGTGCACCGTACCGGCCAGGCCGCCAGGGCTCGGCAGGATCACGAGGTCGTGCGAGACGGGCGCGCCGTTCAGAGCCAGCGTCACCACCTGCGGCTGATAGCCGGGCGCCGAGCCGATGAGGACGAGGCTGCCGCGCTCGGCGGTGTCCAGGGCGTAGGTGCCGTCCCCACCGGAGGTGGCACGGGCCAGCTGGCGGCCCGCGTTGTCCAGCAGCGTGATCGCGGTGCGGGGCACGGGGGCGCCCGTGGCGTCGCGCACCTGTCCGCGCAGGACGGCCGCGCTCGTACGGACGTCACCCACAGGCAGGTCCGGGACGGTCCCCGCGGCCGGCACCTCCGCCGCCGCTGCTTCCGCTTCCGCCGCCGGCGCGCCCGCTCGTTTCCTCGCCCGGAACAGCAGGGCCGTGACGACCGCGGCGAAGGCGAAGAACCCGGCCGACCACCAGTAGGCGACGGCGTAGCTGTGCAGGGCCGCGTTCGCCTTGACCAGCGGGTCGGAGAGATGGTCCTTGGCGTAGTTCGTCGCGGCGGTGGCGGCCAGGGTGTTCAGCAGCGCGGTGCTGATCGAACCGCCCACCTGCTGGGTGGTGTTGACGGCGGCCGAGGCCACGCCCTGGTCGCTCGCCTCCACCCCGAGGGTGGCGTAGCTCATCGCCGCGGGCATCGACATGCCGATCCCCGCGCCGAGCAGCAGCAGCGGTCCCAGGACATGCGCCGCGTAGCCGCTGTGCAGGTCGAGGCGGGTCAGCCAGATCATGCCGCCCAGGGCGATCACCATGCCGGTGGGCACGACGATCTTGGGACCGAACCTCGGCACCAGCCAGTTGGTGGAGATCTGCGCCAGCACCATGAGCGCGGCCACCATCGGCAGGAAGGCCACACCGTTCTTCACCGGCGAGTAGCCCAGCGTCGACTGGAGGTAGTAGGTGAGGAAGAGGAAGACGCCGAACATTCCCGCGGACGAGATGAGCATGGTCGACAGGGCGGCGGCGCGGTCACGGTCGGCCAGCACGCGCAGGGGCAGCACCGGGTGCGCGGCGCGCGTCTGCCACAGGAAGAACGCCACCAGGAGTACGGCGCCCCCGGCCAGGAAGCCCCAGGTCATCCAGTTGCCCCAGTCGTGCGTCTCCGCGTTGGCGAAGCCGTAGACGATGCCGAACAGGCCACCGGAGACCAGGACGACACCGAGGACGTCCAGCTTCGGGCGCTCGACCGGGACGGAGCGGCCGATGAAGACGATCGCGCCGATCAGCGCCAGAACCGCGATGACGTCGTTGACGTAGAGCGTCCAGCGCCAGTTCAGGTACTCGGTGAGCAGACCGCCGAGGACCAGGCCGACGGCCGCGCCGGAACCGGCGATGGCGCCGAATATCCCGAACGCCCTCGCGCGTTCCTTGGCCTCGGTGAACGTCGTGGTCAGCAGCGACAGCGCGGCCGGTGCGAGCAGCGCGCCGAACAGGCCCTGCACCGCGCGGGCGACGACCAGCATGGTGAAGCCGTTGGCCGCGCCGCCGAGCGCGGAGGCGGCGGCGAAGCCGACGATGCCGATGATGAAGGTGGTCTTGCGGCCGACGAGGTCGGCGAGCCGGCCGCCGAGCAGCAGCAGACTGCCGAAGGCCAGGGAGTAGGCGGTGACGATCCACTGCCTGCCGTTGTTGTCGAAGCCCAGGTCCTGTTGGGCGGACGGCAGGGCGATGTTCACGATGGTGGCGTCGAGTACGACCATGAGCTGGGCGAGGCCGATCACGGCCAGTGCCCACCAGCGGTGCTTCGACGGGGCTTGGGTGTGGCCGGGCGGCCCGGCCTGGGCGGTGGTGGCGGCCGGGATGACTTCCACGATGGTGCTCCCCACATCGGTCCGAAACCGTTTCGTACACCTAACCTAGGCGCGGAAGGCAGCGAAACGCAAACGTTTCGATGTGATGTCACCGGGAATGCCGCCGGGAACCACGAAAGCTTCACAAGCGGCGGCCTTCACAGGCCGTCCCTCACCGCTCGTACAGACCCTCGACCTCAGAGGAGAAGTCCCGCATCACCGCTTCCCGCCGCAGCTTCATCGACGGCGTCAGATGGCCCGCGTCCTCCGTGAAGTCCCGGGGCAGGATCGCGAACCGGCGGATCGACTCCGGCCGGGACACCAGCTTGTTCGCCTCGTCCACCGCCCGCTGCAGGATGACCCTCAACTCCTCGTCGTCGAGCAGGAGTTCCACGGGGACGGGGTGCTTGCCGTTCATCCGGCGCCAGTGCGAGACACCGTCCAGATCGAGGGTGATGAGCGCGGCGATGTAGGGACGGCCGTCGCCCACGACCATCACCTGGGAGATCAGCGGGTGAGCGCGCAGCCAGTTCTCCAGCGGCGCCGGCGCCATGTTCTTGCCGCCCGCGGTGATGAGGATCTCCTTCTTGCGCCCGGTGATCGTCAGGTACCCCTGCTCGTCCAGACGGCCGATGTCGCCCGTCGGGAACCAGCCGTCCGTGTGCGCGGGGATGACACCGCCCCCGTTGGGATCCCAGTAGCCGCGGAAGACCTGGCCGCCGGCGAGCAGGATCTCCCCGTCCGCCGCGATCCTGACCTTGGTGCCGGGCATCGGCCAGCCCACGGTGCCCAGACGCGGTTTCAGCGGTGGCGTCACGGTCGCGGCGGCCGTCGACTCGGTCAGGCCGTAGCCCTCGTAGATCTCCATGCCCGCGCCCGCGTAGAAGGCCGCGAGCCGACGGCCGAGCGGGGAGCCGCCGGAGATGAGGTGGCGGATACGGCCGCCCATGGCGTTGCGGATACGGCGGTAGACGAGCGGGTCGTAGAAGGCCCGGGCCGTCTTCAGCGAGGCGCTCGGGCCCGAGCCCGTGCCCGACGCCCGTGCCTCCAGCGCCTCGCCGTAGCGCACGGCCACGCTCGCCGCGCGGTCGAAGGCGGTGGCCCTGCCGCCCGCCTCCGCCCTGGCGCGCGCGTTGTTGAAGACCTTCTCCAGCATGTACGGGATGCAGAGCAGGAAGGTCGGGCGGAAGGTGCCGAGGTCCGCCAGGAGGTCCTCGGCCTGGAGGCTCGGCGCGTGGCCCAGCCGGACCCGGGCCCGGATACAGGCGATGGCCACCATGCGACCGAAGACGTGCGACATGGGGAGGAAGAGGAGCGTGGAGGGGTCGTCCGCCTTGGACTTGAAGATGGGGTAGAGCAGTTCGATGGCGTTGTCGACCTCGGCGAGGAAGTTGCCGTGCGTCAGCACACAGCCCTTCGGACGGCCGGTCGTGCCCGAGGTGTAGATGATCGTCGCGAGGGTGTCGGGGACCAGCATCCCGCGGCGGACGCCCACTTCCTGGTGCGGGACCGGCGCGCCCAGCTCCGCCACCCGCTCCAGGTGCCCCTTCTCCACGATCCACAGATGCCGCAGATCCGGCAGCAGGCTCAACTCCGGTCCCATGGCGGCAGCTTGGGAGGTCGTCTCGGTGACCAGCGCCACCGCGCCCGAGTCCTGGAGGATCCAACGGGTCTGGTACACCGAGGAGGTGGGGTAGATCGGGACGGTGACCAGTCCCGCCGCCCACGCGGCGAAGTCGAGGAGCGTCCACTCGTAGATCGTGCGCGCCATGATGGCTATACGGTCGCCGGGAACCAGGCCCTCCTGGATCAACCCCTTGGCCAGCGCGTGCACTTGCCCCGCGAACTCCGCCGCCGTCACGTCCGTCCACTCGCCGTCCACGGAACGGCGGCTGAGGACCCGTGCCTCCGGCGCCGCCTCCGCGTTCTCGAACGGCAGGTCGGCGAGGGAGCCGTGGGTGGGCGGCGGGACGAGCGGCGGGACCGAGGTCTCGCGCACTTCGCCGTCCAGCCGCCGGATCTCGGGCTCCACCAGCTGAGGCACACCGTCGTAGTCGGACGCGGACGGGTAGGGCACGGGCACGGACATGACAGCTCTCCTGAGGCGTGCAGCTCGATACCGCTCTGCTGTTCTCTTACGTGCAGTGCGTACCGATTCGTTCACCGGTGGTGTGCGACTGGAGGGGTTCTGACGGGTTACCGGTGGTTACTCCCGCGATCGTACGGTGCGTGCGTGGGGAGTTGGTGCGGGTTCGGCGGTGTTTCTTGGACGGCCCTGTGCAGCCTCCGGGTCCGAGCCGGGGGTGCGCTGTCATGACGCCCGCCGCGGAGTGCTGTCGAACTTGGCGGCCGACCAGAAGTAGCCGAGGACCGCGAGGGCCACGCACCAGCTGACGGCGAGCCAGCCGTTGTGGCCGATCCCGGTGCCCAGCAGGAGACCGCGGAGGGTCTCGATGGCCGGAGTGAAGGGCTGGTACTCGGCGATCGGCCGGAACCACCCCGGCATGCTCTGCGGCGGGACGAAGGCGCTGGACAGGAGCGGCAGCAGGATCAGCGGCATCGCGTTGTTGCCGGCGGCCTCCGCGTTGGGGCTGACCAGACCCATGCCCACGGCGATCCAGGTGAGCGCCAGGGCGAAGAGCACGAGCAGTCCGAACGCCGCGAGCCACTCCAGGAGCGTGGCGTCGGTGGAGCGGAAGCCGATGGCCACACCGACGGCCCCCACGAGGACCACGCCGGCGATCGACTTCAGCACGCTGCCGACCACGTGCCCGATCAGGATGGAGCCGCGGTGGATCGCCATGGTGCGGAAGCGGGCGATGACGCCCTCGCTCATGTCGGTGGCCACGGACACCGCCGTGCCGATCGTGGTGGAGCCGATGGTCATCAGCAGGATGCCGGGGACGAGGTACGCGATGTAGGCGGAGCGTCCCGCGCCCCCGCTCATGGCGTCGCCGAAGATGTAGACGAACAGCAGCAGCAACATCACCGGGGTGAGCAGCAGGTTCAGGGTCAGGGACGGGTAGCGCCGGGCGTGCAGGAGGTTGCGGCGCAGCATCGTGGTCGAGTCGCGGACCGCGAGGGAGAGGGTGCTCATCGGACGTTCTCCTTGGGCTGATCGGGAATTCCGGACTGGTCGGGAAGCTCGGCGTCGCCGGTCAGGGCGAAGAACACGTCGTCGAGGTCGGGGGTGTGCATGGTGAGTTCGTCGGCCTCGACGCCTGCGGCGTCCAGCCGGTCGAGGAGGGAGCGCAGCTCGCGCTGGCTGCCGTCGCTGGGGATCTGCAGGGCGAGGGACTCGTCGTCCCGGGTGACGTCGCCCAGCGCGGAGGCGGCGGACGCGTAGACGGCCGGGTCGGAGAAGCGCAGCCGCACATGCCCGCCCGGGACGATCCGCTTCAGCTCCTCGGCGCTTCCCTCGGCGGCGATCCGGCCGCCGTTCAACACCGCGATCCGGTCGGCGAGTTCGTCGGCCTCCTCCAGGTACTGGGTGGTGAGGAAGACGGTGACCCCGTCGGAGACCAGCTCACGGACGATTCCCCACATGGTGTGCCGGGAACGCGGGTCCAGCCCGGTGGTCGGCTCGTCGAGGAAGATGATCCGCGGACCGCCCACCAGCGTCATGGCGATGTCGAGACGGCGCCTCATCCCGCCGGAGTAGGTGGCGGCGGGCTTCTTCGCCGCCTCCACCAGGCCGAAGCGCTCCAGGAGTTCGGCGGTCACCCGCCGCCCCTCGGCCTTCGGCAGATGGTGCAGGTCCGCCATGAGGAGCATGTTCTCCTCGCCGGTGATCAGCGCGTCCACGGCGGAGAACTGCCCGGTGACGCCGATCGAGGCGCGCACCCGGCCCGGCGCGGTGGCGAGGTCGTGACCGTCGACCCGGGCCTGTCCGCCGTCGGCGGGGATCAGCGTGGACAGGATCTGCACGGTGGTGGTCTTGCCGGCACCGTTGGGACCGAGCAGGGCGAACACGGACCCCGCCGGGATGCTCAGGTCGATGCCGTCGAGGACGAGCTTGTCGCCGTAGGACTTGCGCAGCCCGTTCGCCGCGATGGCCAGGTCGGTGGTCATGGTGGTTGCTCCTCGGGGGCTCGGGGTCAGAGGCTGCGGGCGGTGATGTCGCCGCTGGAGGTGGTGGCGCGGATGTCGAGGTCGGCGGTGCCGTCGTTCCTGAGGGTGTTGCTGATCCGGCCGTAGGAGGTGCCGGCGTCCAGGGAGGCGGAGGAGCCGCGGGCGGCGCCGATCGAGATGTCGCCGGACCCGGTGCTCAGCACGACCGCGCCGCGCACGGCCTCGGTGACGGTGAGGTCGCCCTTCTGGGTGCTGATCTCGGCGTCGCCGCCGAGCCGGCCGACCGAGATGTCGCCGTCCTGGAGGGTGAGGCGGGCCTCCTTGGTCTCGTCGAGCTTGACCGGACCCTGCGCGGCCTCGACGGTGACGTCACCGAGCCGTCCCACGCCCCGGAACTCGGCGGCGGCCGCCCTGGCCTCGACCCGGGAGCCCTCGGGCAGCCGGACGGTCACCTCCACGGCGCCGGAGGGACCGAAGAGCTGGTTCTTCGGGGCGTTCGCCGCGATCCGCAGGACGCCGTCGCCGTAGCCGACCTCGATCTGCTCGGCCGCCTTCACGTCCCGGCTCTTCGCGGGGTCGGCGGGAAGGACCTCGACCAGGGTGTCCGCCCGGTCGGCGGCGATGAACTGGATCCGGCCGGCGGGGATGTCGAGGACGGCGGCGATCGGGGCGGGGGTCTTGAACTGCTGCATCGTGTTCTCCTGTGACTTGTGGTCGCGTTCTGTTTCCGACACGGGAAAAGCTACGTTGCGTTCATGGGTTCGGCAATATGCTTGTTGCGCTGAAACGCGATACGAGCAGGTGAGGGCAGATAAATCATTGCAACGAGTCTCGAAGTTAACGCAACTTCGCCTGACCATCCGTTGCAATGAAATGGAGGTGAACGCTATAGTCGACGCGCTGCGGACCCCTGGGGACCGCTACGGACCACCACGGGCACGAAGGAGACCGCGATGCCGGGAGGCAGGCTCACTCAGCAGGAGCGCCAGCAGATCGCACTGGGGCTGGGCGACGGCCTCGCCTACGCGGAGATCGCCCGGCGGCTCGACCGCCCGACCTCGACCGTCACCCGAGAGGTCATGCGCAACGGCGGCCCGAACTCCTACCGCGCCGACCTCGCCCACCGCGCCACCGAACGCCGCGCGCACCGGCGCCGGCAGGCCGCGCCCCGAGGGGCGAGGGCGGCCGAGCAGCCGTACGGGCGGGACGCCGAGGCGGTGCGCGAGTACGAGGAGACGTTCACGACCATCCTCATGCAGTCGGGTCTCTCCACCATGCAGGCCCGGGTGATGGCCTGTCTCACCCTCACCGACACGGGCGTGCTCACCGCCGCCGAACTGGTCCAGCGCCTCAATGTCAGCCCGGCCTCCATCTCCAAGGCGATCGCGTTCCTCGAAAGCCAGGGTCTGGCCCGCCGGGAGCAGGGCGAGGGCCGCCGCGAGCGCTACATCGTCGACGACGACATCTGGTACCAGTCGATGATGGCCAGCGCCCGCGCCACCGCCCAGATCGTCGGGATCGCCCAGCAGGGCGTCGGCATCTTCGGCTCCGGCACCCCGGCCGGCGTCCGCCTGGAGAACGTCGCCCGCTTCCTGGAGTTCGTCAGCGAGCAAACCGCCCGCGCGGCGGAACAGGCCCGCGAGATCCTCCACTCGAAGACCGCCGAGACACCCCCGCACGTTCCTCCGCAGGACGCGGTGCTTGACCGCTGAGTCCCCCGCCGGCACGGCTGTTGAGCCCATAAGCCCTTCCGCCGGCCACGGGTCGTGCCCCCGTCGGCCGAGGGCCCCTACTCCACGAGCCCCCGTCGGCCGAGGGCCCCTACTTCACGCGCACCCGTCGGCCGCTTCTCTTGACTTCACAAGACCCCCGCGCGACAGTCCCCACCCCGCACCGTCCCGAACCGTCCCGTATCCCTCCGCACCGCCCCGTACCACTCCGCACCTCCGCACCTGCGCAACTCACCCCATACCCAGCCCGGTTGGAGCGACCTGCCATGGCCAAGAGCGCGGACCCCGCAAGACGTACGGCACCAGCCACCCCACTGCCCTCCCGGCGACAGGTGCTGGGCACCACGGCCGCCACCGGCCTCGCCCTCGCCGCCGGCGGCGTCACCTGTACCGCCACCGCCGCCGACCTCACCCCCCTGGGCACCTACGACGTCGTCGTCATCGGCGCCGGAGCCGCGGGGATGACGGCCGCCCTCACCGCGGCCAAGCAGGGGCTCACCACGGTCGTCGTGGAGAAGGCCCCCACCTTCGGCGGATCGGCCGCCCGCTCCGGCGCCGGGATCTGGATCCCGAACAACCAGGTGATCCTCGCGGCCGGCGTCCCGGACACCCCCGCCAAGGCCGCCGCCTATCTCGCGGCCGTCGTCGGCTCGGACGTCCCCGCCGCCCGGCAGAGCGCCTTCCTCTCCCACGGCCCCGACATGATCTCCTTCGTCATGGCCAACAGCCCCCTCCGCTTCCGCTGGATGGAGGGGTACAGCGACTACTACCCCGAGCTCCCCGGCGGGCTTCCGGGCGGCCGCTCCATCGAACCGGACCAGTTCGACGGCAACCTCCTCGGCGCCGAACTCGCCCACCTCAACCCGCCGTACATGCAGGTCCCGTCCGGGATGGTCGTCTTCAGCGCCGACTACAAATGGCTCGCCCTCTCCGCGGTGAGCGTCAAGGGCGCCGCCGTAGCCACCGAGTGCCTGGCCCGGGGGACCAAGGCGGCGCTGCTGGGGCAGACCCCGCTGACGATGGGGCAGTCGCTGGCGGCCGGGCTGCGGAAGGGGCTGCTGGACGCGGGGGTGCCGGTGTGGCTGAACACCCCGCTCACCGATCTGTACGTCGAGAGCGGTGCCGTCACGGGAGCCGTGGTGACGAGGAACGGAGCCTCCGGACTCGTCCGCGCCCGGCGCGCCGTCGTCGTCGGCTCCGGCGGCTTCGAACACAACGCCGCCATGCGGGCCCAGTACCAGCAGCAGCCGATCGGGACCGACTGGACGGTGGGCGCCAAGGAGAACACGGGGGACGGGATCCGGGCCGGGGCCGCGGTCGGCGGCGCCCTCGGTCTGATGGACGACGCGTGGTGGGGACCGGCCATCCCGCTGCCCGACCAGCCCTACTTCTGCCTCGCCGAACGCACACTGCCCGGCGGCCTGATCGTCAACGCCGCCGGCGCCCGGTTCGTCAACGAGGGCGCCCCCTACAGCGACGTCGTCCACACCATGTACCGGCGCAACCCGACCGACCCCGACATCCCGGCCTGGCTGATCGTCGACCAGAACTACCGCGACCGCTACCTCTTCAAGGACGTGGTGCCCACGTTCCCCTTCCCCGACAACTGGTACAGCTCCGGCGCCGCCTGCAAGAGCTGGACCCTCGACTCCCTGGCCGGCTCCATCGGGGTCCCCGCGGCAGCCCTCCGGTCCACCGTCGACCGCTTCAACTCCGCCGCCCTGAAGGGAACCGACAGCGACTTCCACCGCGGCGACAGCGCCTACGACCACTACTACACGGACCCCTCCGTCTTCCCGAACTCCTGCCTCGCGCCCCTCTGGCTGCCCCCGTACTACGCCTTCCGGATCGTCCCGGGCGACCTCGGCACCAAGGGCGGCCTGGTCACGGACGCACGGGCACGGGTGCTGCGCGCCGACGGGTCGGTGATCCAGGGCCTCTACGCCGCAGGCAACGCCAGCTCGGCCGTGATGGGGCACAGCTACGCGGGCGCCGGCTCGACGATCGGGCCGGCGATGACGTTCGGCTACATCGCGGCGAGGGACATCGCCGGGGTGCTCTAGACAGCCGGCGGTTTGCGGGCGATGAGGGACGCCTGGCGCGAGACCTCCCCGGGGCCGGGTTCGCGCACCGTCCGCGCGACGAGCGCGAACCCGGCCGACCGGAGCAGTTCGGCGATCAGCTCCGGTCGGCGCCGCCGGAAGGTCAGCGCCACCGGGTGGCCCCAGGGCCGGTCGTGGTGCCGGTCCTCGTCACCCGCCTGAAAGGCGACCAGGAGGTGTCCGCCGGGCGCGAGGACCCGATGGAACTCGCGGAAGAGGGCGGGAAGGTCATCCACAGGGGTGTGGATCGACGAATACCAGGACAGCGCACCCGTGAGCGCCCCGTCGGCGAGGTCCAGCTCCAGCATCGAACCCTGCTCGAACCGCAGCCCGGGGTTCTCCCGCCGGGCGATGGCCAGCATCGACTCCGAGAGGTCGAGCCCGAAGACGGACAGCCCGAGGGAGGCGAGATGCCCGGTCACCCGTCCCGGACCGCAGCCCAGGTCGGCCACCGTCCCGTCCCGGCCCACGAGCTCGGCGAACCCGCGGAGCACGGCCCGGTCCAGCGGACTGGCGGCCGGGCGCTCGTCCCGGAACATCTCGGCATAGTCCTCGGCGACGGCGTCGTAGAACGTACGGGTCTGAGCGATGAAGTCGGTCATGGCGGGCGACCCTACTGCTTCCACCTACTGCTTCCACCTACTGCTTCCACCCCCTGCTTCCACACAGGCAGGAGCCCCGTTGCCTTGCGGCACGGGGCTCCTTGGGTACTGCTATTTGTTCCGGATCAAAGCACCAGGCTCCGAGACCGAATGATCGGACTGATCAGATCGGACTGATCGGATCGGACTGATCAGACGGGGGTGACGTTCTCCGCCTGCGGGCCCTTCGGGCCCTGGGTCACGTCGAAGGAGACCTGCTGGTTCTCCTCCAGCGAACGGAAGCCGCTCGCGTTGATCGCGGAGTAGTGAACGAAGACGTCGGGGCCGCCGCCTTCCTGGGCGATGAAGCCAAAGCCCTTTTCGGCGTTGAACCACTTCACGGTTCCGGTAGCCATAAGCCCTCCTTGGGCCCAAAGGGTTGCCCTGCTCCAGAACCCTGCAAGTGTGAAAACAAAGTCCCGCACTACTGCATACGTCTGAAAACGACTAGAGCCCGCGGTTACATGCTCCGCAGGCTCTGTACTGCAAGGGAAACCAAACTGCAACTTGCGGCGAGCCTAGCACGCGGGCAGCCGAAAGCAATAGAGGCCAAGATCACGTCACCCGGACGTTTGAAGATCGTGGAGAGGTTGACCGGAGCGCCGACCCCGGGGGCGAAGTCCGGAGCCTACCCCACGGGGTCTACTGTCGCGATGTGGACAATTCTCGCACCCGGCCGCGCGTCGGCCACATCCAGTTCCTGAACTGCCTGCCCCTGTACTGGGGGCTCGCGAGAACGGGCACGCTCCTCGACTTCGAGCTCACGAAGGACACCCCGGAGAAGCTCAGCGAGAAGCTGGTGCAGGGAGACCTGGACATCGGCCCCATCACCCTCGTCGAGTTCCTGCGCAACGCCGACGACCTGGTCGCCTTCCCCGACATCGCCGTCGGCTGCGACGGCCCGGTGATGTCGTGCGTGATCGTCTCCCAGGTCCCGCTGGACCAGCTGGACGGCCGCCGGGTGGCCCTGGGCTCCACCTCCCGCACGTCGGTCCGCCTGGCCCAGCTCCTCCTGTCCGAGCGCTACGGCGTCCGGCCGGACTACTACACCTGCCCGCCCGACCTCAGCCTGATGATGCAGGAGGCGGATGCGGCCGTACTCATCGGGGACGCGGCGCTGCGGGCCAACCTGCACGACGGCCCGCGCTTCGGCCTCGACGTGCACGACCTCGGCACGCTCTGGAAGGAGTGGACCGGACTGCCCTTCGTCTTCGCCGTCTGGGCCGCCCGCCGCGACTACCTCGACCGTGAGCCGGTCATCACCCGCCGCGTCCACGAGGCCTTCCTCGCCTCCCGCAACCTCTCCCTGGAGGAGGTCGGCAAGGTCGCCGAGCAGGCGGCGCGCTGGGAGGAGTTCGACGAGCGGGTCCTGGAGCGGTACTTCACCACGCTGGACTTCCGCTTCGGCGCGCCGCAGCTGGAGGCGGTGGCGGAGTTCGCCCGCCGCGTCGGCCCGACCACCGGTTTCCCGGCGGACGTGAAGGTGGATCTGCTGCGGCCCTGATCCATCGGGGAACGGCGCACTACCCTTTTCTCGTCGTTACGGGGGTCGCGAGGACGCGAGGACACGGTGATCACGGGAACGCGTGGACGCGCGGACGCGGGGGAGGGTGGACGCCATGCAGCCGCTGGGAGCCGACGAGCCCACGGTCGTGGGGCACTACCGGCTGCTCGGCCGGCTCGGCTCCGGCGGGATGGGCCGCGTGTACCTCGGCCGCAGCGCGGGTGGCCGCACGGTCGCGGTGAAGGTCATCCACCCGCACTTCGCGCTCGACGAGGAGTTCCGGGCCCGCTTCCGCCGTGAGGTGGCGGCGGCCCGTCGGGTGGGCGGCGCCTGGACGGCCCCCGTCCTCGACGCCGACCCGGAGGCGTCCGTCCCCTGGGTGGCCACGGCGTACGCGGCGGGCCCGTCACTGGCCGCGGCGATCGCGGACGGCGGCCCCCTGCCCGCTCCTTCGGTACGGGCGCTGGGCGCGGGCCTCGCCGAGGCGCTGACGGCGGTGCACGAACTGGGCCTGGTGCACCGGGACGTGAAGCCGTCCAACGTCCTGCTGACCCTCGACGGGCCGCTGCTGATCGACTTCGGCATCGCCCGGGCCATGGACGGTACGGCCTCGCTGACCTCGACGGGCGTCTCCATCGGCTCGCCCGGCTACATGTCCCCCGAGCAGATCCTGGGGAAGGGGGCCACGGGCGCCGCCGACGTGTTCTCGCTGGGCGCGGTGCTGGCGTACGCGGCGACCGGTCAGCCGCCCTTCCCGGGCGACTCGTCCGCGGCACTCCTCTACAAGGTCGTGCACGAGCAGCCCGAACTCGGCCCGCTGGACGGCGAGTTGCGCGCGGTCGTGGAAGCGTGCCTCACCAAGGACCCGACCGCGCGGCCCGCTCCCGCGGAGGTGGCCGGACGACTGGCCCCCGAGGGCGCGGCACGGCTGGTCGCGGGCGGCTGGCTGCCGGGGCCCCTGGTGGAGCAACTCAGCCGAAGCGCCGTACAGCTGCTGAACCTGGAGGCCGGCCAGGGGGAGGCGCCATCGGGACCGGTGGGCTTCAGCAGCCCGTCGGTCGGGGACGCTCTCGGGGTGTTCGGTCCGGCACCGGTCATGGCAACGACTCCGCCCGTGGCGGTCCCCGCTGTCCCCCCTGTTTCCCCGGTCCCCGCGCCGGCAGTCCCGGCTGCCGTCGCTTCGGCCGACTCCGGGGCCGAACCGAGGGACGCGGTGCCGGGGGATGGGGGGTCGGGGGATGGCGGGCCCGGGGAGCAGCGGCCGGGGAGGCTGACGGTTTCCGTGGCGGCTTCGGCGGCGCCGGGGGACGGCGGGCGCGGGCGGCGGCTGAGCTGCACGGTGGCGTTGGCGGTCGCGGGGGCGTTGGCGGCGGTGACGGTGGGGTCGGTGTTCCTGTTCGACCTGCTGCCGGGCAAGGGGGACGACAACGCGTCGGGGAGCAGCGACCGGGGAGCGTACTCGTCGGCGCCCGGCTCGGCTTCGAGCGCGACCGGCCCGTCGAGTCCGTCCACTCCCTCCCGCTCTTCGAGTACGACGCCGGGGGACACGGCGAGTGCGGTCCCCGGACCGTCGGGGGCCGTGCCGGTGTCGTACATCGGCACCTGGGAGGGCCAGGCGACCGCGCTCAACGGCACGTTGCCGGACGGGACGTTCCGGTTGACGGTGCATCAGGCGGGCGTGGGGGAGGAGTTGGGGCGGCTGAGGCAGACCGACCAGCTCGGCGGGGTGTGCGACGACGTACTGACTCTGAAGAAGGTGACGAAGACGGAGCTCGTCACCACGTCGGTGGGCGCCGGGAACAATCACGCGGGGTGCGATCCGACGGCACATACGGTGCGGTTGTCGCGCGTGGGCGACGACTTGAGGTACGTGGCGGAGAGCGAGGCGGAGGGGAATCCTACGGCGCGGATGTCGAAGGTGGGCTAGCGGGAGGCCCAGCCCACCTCGAACCGACCCGGCAGGGGCGGTAGCCCGAACAGACCCACCGCCCCTCTTCCACACCTACTCCCCATCCCCCTCGCCCCCACCATGCCCCTCCCCACAACCACCCCCACCGTGCGGGGAGACCGGCGGCAAGGCGGGGCCGGGAAGGGAGGGAGCAGCGGGGGTGCCGGTTCCGGTGGGGGGATCGGCGGGGGTGGAGCCGGGGTCGGGGGTGGTGGGGGCACCAGGATCTGTCGGAGCAGCCGGATCTGCCGGAACCGTGGGAACCGTGGGCGTCTGCGGGTCGCCGTCTCCCGCTCCCGTGGGCGGGGGAGCAGGGTCGTCGTCTCCCGGCACCGTCACGGGAGGCTCGCCCGGGGCGGGGTAGGCCGGTGCCCCGGACCCCGGATCGGTGGGCTGACCGGGCGCGGGCGCGGCCGGTTCACCGGGCTGGGAGGGCTGGCTGGGCGCGGGACCGGCGGGCGGCTGGGGCGAGGGGTCGGTGGGCGTGCCGGGTGTGGGGTCGGTTGGCTGTCCGGGCATGGGGTTGGCGGGTGCGCCTGGTGTCGGGTCGGTGGGTTCTCCCGGCGTCGGACTGGTGGGCGTGGTCGGCGCAGGTTCGGTGGGCAGGCCGGGCGTGGGCTTGCCCGGGTCTTGGGGCTGGGGATCGGTGGGATATCCGGGCGCGGGTTCGGTGGGCTGGCCGGGTGTGGGTTCGGTGGGTGTGCCCGGTGTGGGGTCGGTGGGATCTGCTGGCGTCGGACTGGTGGGTGTGGTCGGCGCAGGGTCGGTGGGCTGGCCCGGTGTGGGGTCGGTGGGTTCTCCCGGCGTCGGACTGGTGGGTGTGGTCGGCGCAGGATCGGTGGACTGGCCGGGCGTGGGCTCGTTGGGTGTGCCTGGTGTCGGGTCGGTGGGGTCTGCCGGTGTCGGACTGGTGGGTGTGGTCGGCGCAGGGTCGGTGGGCTGGCCGGGTGTGGGATCGGTCGGCTGGCCCGGGGTCGGCTCGTTCGGGGCAGGGGTGGTCGGTTCCGTCGGTGCGGGGGCGCTCGGTGACGGTGTGTCGCCCGTCCCGCCTCCGTCGGTCCCGGCACCGCCGGCCGGTATGCCCTCCCCGCCATCTCCCGGCTCCGACACACCGGTTCCGGCCTCTACGTCGGCTCCGGAGCCGGTGGCCGGCACGTCCCCCCGACCCCGCGTACCGCCCACCGCCGACGCGGAGTCACCACCACGCCCCGACCCGGCAACTCGCCCGTCCTTCGACGACGGCCCCACCGGCGCCTCCGCCACCGGCACCGGCGCCACCGGCGCATCGGCCACGGGCGTCCGCTGCGCCGGAACCGGACCGGCACCCCCCGACCCGAGCATCAGACCCAACGCGGCGGCCCCCACCACCACGACCCCGGCGGCAACGGCCATAGGCACCTTCACCCCACTGACCGCGACTTGCCGCACCCCGTGCAGCAACCCACCACCGTGCCCAACACCCCCGGACACCCCCGCCCCCGGCGTTCCGGCTGCTGCCCCGCCTGAAGTCGCAGCCGCTCCGCCTGCCCCCGAGGCCCCGGCCGCCGCGCCGGACGCACCGGCACTTCCAGATGCCCCGCCGGTTGCCGAAGCCGCAGATGCTCCGGTCGCTCCAGCAGCCCCCGATGCCGCGCCTGTTCCAGATGCCCCGGCCACGCTCGATGCCCCGGACGCCCCCGCTCCCGTGCCCGCGCCGGCCGTGCCCGCTCCCGTGCCCGCGCCGGCCGCCCCCGCTCCCGTGCCCGCGCCGGCCGTGCCCGCTCCCGTGCCCGCGCCAGATCGGAAT
>NZ_JBEXCS010000034.1:0-88360 GCF_040605395.1 Streptomyces sp. NPDC005648
GAAGCCGAGCCACCGTTCACGGGCCGTTCTCGCCGCGCGGCACCGGCCCCCTCGGCTTCGTACGAACGGCTACTCGGCGGCCGCCACGAGCTGACGGCAGCGCTTCACGTCCTCGGCCATCTGCACCAGCAGGGCCTCCAGCGAGTCGAACTTCGCCTGACCGCGGACGTAGGCGAGGAAGTCGACGGCCACATGCAGCCCGTACAGGTCGAGGCCGACGCGGTCGATGGCGTACGCCTCGACCGTGCGCTCGGTGCCGTCGAACTGCGGGTTGGTGCCGACGGAGATGGCGGCCGGCATCGCCTCGCCCGCCACGTGCAGCCAGCCGGCGTAGACACCGTCGGCCGGGATGGCGGTGTGCGGCAGGGTCTCGACGTTGGCGGTGGGGAAGCCGAGTTCACGGCCGCGCTGGGCGCCCCGGACGACCACGCCCTCCACGCGGTGCGGGCGTCCCAGGATCTCGGCGGCCCCCTCGACATCCCCCTCGGCGACGAGGCGGCGGGTGAGCGTGGACGAGAACGGCTCGCCGCCCCCGGCCTCCCCGCTCACGTACAGGTCGACGACCTCGACCTCGAAGTCGTAGACCTTGCCCTGCTCGGCGAGGAAGTCGACGTGGCCCGCGGCCTTGTGGCCGAAGCGGAAGTTGGGGCCCTCGACGACCGCCTTGGCGTGCAGCTTGTCGACCAGGACCTTGACGACGAACTCGGCCGGCGACAGCTTCGAGAACTCGGTGGTGAACGGGAGGATCAGGACCGCGTCCACGCCCAGCTCCGCCATCAGCTCGGCGCGGCGGTGGTGCGGGGCGAGCAGGGGCGGGTGGCTGCCGGGGCGGACCACCTCGCTGGGGTGCGGGTCGAAGGTGACGACCACGGAGGGGACGCCCAGCTCACGGGCGCGGTCCACGGCATGCCGGATGATCAGCTGGTGCCCGCGGTGCACCCCGTCGTAGGAACCGATGGTGACGACGCTGCGCCCCCAGTCCTCGGGGATGTCCTCCAAGCCACGCCAGCGCTGCACTGTGACCGCTCCTCGAACCCGTGTCCGTATCTACCGACCTCTTACGCAGGACTAAGGGTGCCATGCCCGGCCCCTCCCGCCCGCATCGGCATGGAGCCTGTGACCCGACGCACGTGACGGCCCGGGCTCAGGCGGGCACTCGTACGCCCGACAGGTTCCCGATCATCCGGCGGGTACTGGGTCCGACCACCGCCGCCCAGGTCTGCGGGGCGTCCGTCAGCCAGCCCGCCATCCGGGCCGCGAAGCCCGGGACCCGCCGGCCCAGATCGACCAGACCGCGGTCGAAACGGGCCGCGCCGTCCGGTGTGCGCGCCAGCAGCAGTCCGGTGCGGTGGACGAGGTCGCGGATCTCGTCGCCGGTGTGCACGGCGACGGCGTGCAGCAGGGCGTCCAGGACGGCCGGGGCGTGCTCGTGAGCCAGCAGGAACTCCAGGAGTTCACGGCGCAGCGGACGGGAGGCCGGGGTGCCGGGGACGGCGAGTACGGCGGCGAGCGCGGCCCGTACGTCCTCGGGGCCGCCGTCCAGCAGCCCGGTCACGAGCGGGAGGAGGACGGCGCGCGCCCCCGCGCCCTGGTCGAGCCGCCGGTCGACGTACGCGGCCACGTCGGCGGCCGTCTCCGGGCGCCGCTCGACGGCCTCCCGCACCAGCGCCGCGACGCGGCGGGCCAGCGGGGGCGTGGTGACGTCGGCGAGCGTACGCAGCGCCGCCCCGGCGTCCGGTCCGGCGAGCCGCGCCCGGAACGCGTCGAGCACGGGCTCGGGGTGGGTCTTGAGGGCAGAGACGAGCGCGCTCGGCGGGAAGTGCGGGTCGCCGGCCGCGAAGTGCCGCAGCGCCTGCGGGAGATGACGGGCCCGGGTCCGCGGGTCGCGGACGAGGAGGGCGAGCGCGCCGCCGTGCAGGGTGCAGTCGGCGGGGCGGGCGAGCAGGGCGAGGGCGGCGTACCGGAGCAGTTCACGGTCGGCGTCGGTACGCACGTGCGGGGCCGCCCGGAGTCCGTACGTCACCGCGGCCACCCGCCGCGCCGGCCGCTCGTCGTGCGCCCACCGGTCCACGGCCCGGCACACCGCCGACGGCTCGTCCTCCGCGAGCACCGCCAGCAACTCGTCGCCCCGCCGGTGCGCGCACTCCACCAGCGCCTCGGTGAGATCGTCCAGCGCGAGATGCCGATGCGTGTGCAACAGCGCCTGCGCGGCCTTGGCGACGGTCGCGTGCGGAGTCGCGGGGAGCGGCCGGTCGTCGTCGAACCAGCCGGTGAGGAGCGGCTGTACGGCGGTGGGGTCGGCGGCGAGCAGACGGGAGACGGTGTCGAGGAAGCGGGGGGCGGGTGCGGCGGACGGGGTGGTGGCGGTGGGTTCCGGGGGGCCGTCGGCGAGGAGGAGACGGCGGAGGAGGTCGAAGCGGGGTGCCTCCGGCAGGGGGAGGGCGGTCCAGAAGGCGGGGGCGAAGGCGGTGGTGGCGGGGAGGAGGGCCGGACCGTCGCCGGGAGCGGGCGCCGAAGTGCCCCTGTGCGCCGTCGCGTCCGCAGCCTCCGCTGCCTCCGCCGTCTGAACCGTCTGAGCCGCCTGAGCCGCCTGAGCCATCTCCGGCGCCTTGGTCGCCAGCCAGTCCGCCAGTCGTCGCAGCACTCCCAGATAGGGGCTCGCGTCCGGCACCCGCAGCAGTGTCTCGGTGAGGAGGTGGGCCGGCCACCAGGAGTGCGGGTCGGCCTCCAGCGCCTGGGCCAACTCCTCCAGGCGGCCCGCGAGCCGGGCGGTGCCGCCTTCCCTGGCGAGGAGCAGCAGGGCCTGGACGACGGGGCCGATGCGGTGGTGCGGCACGGGCAGGGAGCGGTCCGCGTCGGAGTCCGTACGGCGACGGTGGACCAGGGCGCGCAGCGCCTCGTCGAGGTCGAGGTGCATGCCCTGGATCCAGTCGGCGAGTTCCTCGTGGGCGAAGCGGTATCCGGTGCCGGCGGGGACGAGGAGACCCTCGGTGAGGACCGCGGACGCCCAGCCGGTCCCGCCGCCGAGCCGCGCCGGGGCCTGCCCCCAGGGGAACACCGCCTCGAACGCCTTCCGGTCCAGTTCGCCCTGGCCCGGGCCGAGGCTGCGCCGGGCGGCCTCGTGGACCTGGCCGGAGACCCGGGCCGCGAGACGGCGGACGGCGGTGCCGCGCAGGCCGTTCTCGGCGGCGAGGCGGACGGCGACGCGCAGGCACATCAGGTCCAGATGGGCCGAGAAGACCTCGTCCCGGTCGACGGTGGCGTGCGGGGTGTCGGGCAGGGCGGCACGGACCTCGGACAGCAGACGGAGGGTGAGGGGGTGGCGGGCGTCCGGGCCGAGAAGGGCGTCCTCGGGAACGCGGTGGCGGGCGCGCGCCTCGCGGGCCTCGTCACCGGTGAAGTCACCCAGGCGCGTGCAGGGAGGGAAACGGTGATCGGCCCCGGCGCCGCCCTCGCCGCCGTGGAGCAGTTCGTACGGGAACTCCGCGCCCGCCGCCTCCCAGTACTCCGCCCGGCAGGCCACCACCAGCCGTGCCCCGGTCTCCCGCAGCCAGCTCGTCGTGCCCCGGGTCCACTCCCCCAGGCGGTGGGCGAGGACCGGGGGCATCTCCTCCGGTCCGTCCAGGAGGAGCAGCAGGGGCCGCCCGGCGGCGCGGGCGACCTGCGCCAGACGGTCCGGACCGAGGTCCCCGAGGTCCCTCACCCCGGAGGAGCCGGACGCCGCCACGATCCGCGCGGCCCGGGTCAGAGCCCGCTGTACGGCGTCCGCGACCGAGGTGTCGTCGTCGCGCAGGTCGGCCCCGCGCAGCCACAGCGTGGGAGCCGGTTCAGGGCCGCGGTGACGGCGGGCGGCGAGCGCCGCGAGTTCCGTCGTACGGCCGCTGCCGGGGTTGCCCACCAGGGCGAGGACGAGCGCCGCTCCGTTGTCGAACGCGGCGAACTCCCTTGCCACGGCGGCACGTTCGACGCGCCGAGCCGCTCCCGGCCCGCCACCGTCCGGCTCCGCTCCCCCGGCGCCGGCCCGCCCCGCGTGTCCCGCGAGCGCCCCCGGCGGGCCGTCCTGCCCCACGGAGGTGCCCGTCAGCTCCAGTACCCCGGCCAGGTTGAGGTCGGCTCCGTAGGCGGGGACGGTGGCCGCGTTGCGGGTGAGCAACTCGGCCAGCGTCGCACTGGAGCCGGAGCGCAGGGGGACGGCGTAACAACCGGTGTCCCGGTGGCCGGACTGCAGGGCCGTGCCGAGGACGGCGACGACCGCACCGGTCTCGCTGTCGAGCACCGGTCCCCCGGCCGCCCCACCTCCGAGCCGCAGCGCGTCCTGCCCCGCCGTGCCGATCGCCAGCTCCAGCGCGTCGAGGAGCCGGAAACGGTCCGTCGCCGCGTAGGTCACGGACGCCGTCCCGAGCACGCGCGCCTCGCGCCAGCACCCGGCGGCGAGCCGGACATAGGTCCCGGTCTCGACGTGGTCCCGGACGGCGACGGGCAGCGGCTCGACACCGAGCCCTTCGGTCCGTACGAGCGCCAGGTCCAGCTCCGGCAGGGCGGTCACCGCGTCCGCGGTCACGAGACAACTCCGGTCCCCGTCGGCGTGCAGCACCAGCCCGGGCAGACCGTCGACCACCTCATGGCTGGTGATCACCGTGCCGAGATGGTCGGCGACGAAGCCGGTGCCCTTGAGCCGCCCGGCAAGATCCCGGACCCCCACAAGACCGCCGGAACCAACACCCCCCGACACCCGAACCCCGCCCGCCGTACCCCGAGCCGCGCCCGCAGCCCCACCAGCCCCGTTCGCCGTCCCCCGAACCGGGTCCGCCTCAACCCGACCCCCGTCCGCCGCCCCAAGAGCCGCGCCCGCAGCCCCGCCAGCCCAGTTCGTCGTACCCCGGACCCCGCCCGCAGCCCCGCGAACCGCATCCGCCGCGTCCCGGCCCGGGTCCGCCCTCCCCCAAGCCGCGTCCCCAGCCCCCCGAGCCGTCTCCGTCGCCCCGCGTCCGCTCCCGGCTCGCGGGCCCCGTCCCGCCATGGCGAACCTCCCGCTGTGCACCTGCCGCCGTACATCTGTGCCCTGTTGCCGACGTTAGGCGCGGGGTGATCGGCGGGACAGATCGCGCGGTGAAAGCGCCCCCTTCCGCTCCCCCGGTTCACTCCGAGCGCCTGCCCGGGCGGGTGAACATGCGGGGGTCGGTGGATACACCCTAGGGGTGGGGGAACCGAGGGGGGACCGTGGAGCGGCGGCACAACCCCGTGATCGCCGCTCCACGGTCGGGCAGCCTCGGGGAACCCGTACGGAGCGTCAGCCGAAGACGGCCAGGCTCTTGGCCTTGCCCTTCTGCGCCTCGACCAGTGCCAGGAACCGTCCCTCGGGGTCGAAGACGGCGACCGGTCCGCCGGCCGCGTACTCGTCGGGCATCTCCAGGCGTACGCCGTTGGTGAGCAGCCGGGCCCGCTTGGCGTCGACCTGCCAGCGCGGGAAGGCCGCCGTCGCCGCGTCCGCGATCGGCATGACGGTCAGCTCCTGCTGCAACTGCTCCAGCGTCTTCGCCGCGTCCAGCTTGTACGGGCCCACACGCGTCCGGCGCAGCGCGGTGAGATGGCCGCCCACCCCCAGGTCCGCGCCGAGGTCACGGGCGAGCGCCCGGATGTAGGTGCCGGAGGAGCAGACCACCGAGACGACCAGATCGAGGACGGGGGTGCCGTCCTCGGCGACCGCGTCCCGGACGTCGTAGACCGCGAAGGACGAGACGGTGACCGGCCTCGCCGGGATCTCGAACTCCTCGCCCTCACGGGCCCGTTTGTAGGACCGCACGCCGTCGATCTTGATGGCGCTGACCTTGGACGGCACCTGCATGATGGCGCCGCTCAGCTTGGCGATCCCGGCGTCGATCGCGTCCCGGGTGACCTTCGAGGCGTCTGCCGACCCCGTGATCTCGCCCTCCGCGTCGTCGGTCAGGGTCGTCTGCCCGAGGCGGACCGTGCCCACGTACTCCTTCTCGGTCAGCGCCAGGTGGCCGAGGAGCTTGGTCGCCTTCTCGACGCCCAGGACGAGCACGCCCGTCGCCATCGGGTCGAGGGTGCCCGCGTGCCCGACGCGGCGCGTCCGGGCGATGCCGCGCATCTTGGCGACGACGTCGTGCGAAGTGAAGCCCGACGGCTTGTCGACGATGACAAGCCCGTCGGGCGTCCGGTTGGTCTGGGTCATTCGGCGGTGTCGTCCGTCTCGTCCTCGTCGCCCGGCTTCTTGTACGGGTCCGCCTCGCCGGCGTAGGTGGCGCCGGCCGAGACCTCGCGCACCTTCTCGTCGGACTGGCGCGCCTTGTCGAGGAGGTCCTCGATGGTCCGGGCGGTGTCCGGCAGGGCGTCCGCCACGAAGGTGAGCGTCGGCGTGAACTTCACGCCCGCCGCCGCGCCGACGGCGGAGCGCAGCACACCCTTGGCGCTCTCCAGTCCGGCGGCCGCCGCGGCCCGCTCCTCGTCGTCCCCGTACACGGTGTAGAAGACGGTCGCCTCCCTCAGGTCCCCGGTGACCCGGGTGTCCGTGATGGTGACGTGCGAGCCGAGCCGCGGGTCCTTGATCCCGCGCTGCAGCTTCTGGGCCACCACCTCTCGGATGAGGTCCGCCAGCCTCTTGGCACGCGCGTTGTCGGCCACTGGTCCGTCTCCTTAAGTGCTTACGTCTTGCTTCAGTCTTCGTCGCTGTGGAGCCTGCGTCGAACCGAGAGCAGTTCCACCTCGGGCCGCGCGGCGACCATGCGCTCGCAGCGGTCCAGTACGTCGGTGAGGTGTCCCGTGTCCCCGGAGACCACCGCGAGCCCGATCTCGGCCCGGCGATGGAGGTTCTGACTGCCCGTCTCCGCCGCGCTCACCGCGTACTTGCGCTGGAGCTCGGCCACGATCGGACGGACGAGAGAGCGTTTCTCCTTCAGCGAGTGGACGTCGCCGAGGAGCAGGTCGAAGGACAGAGTCCCCACATACATGTGTGTGTCCGGATCTCCCGCCGGTTCGGGGTATGGGCGCCACGCTTCGACGCCGATACGGGAACCGTACACGCAACGGCCGGGGCCGATCGACGGAAATTCCCGGAGGGAAGTGCTCCGCCGATCGGCCCCGATCGCGTGCTGTGACGGTCAGACGCGCGGCTTCTCGCGCATCTCGTACGTCGCGATGACGTCGTCGACCTTGATGTCGTTGAAGTTGCCGAGGTTGATACCGCCCTCGAACCCTTCGCGGATCTCGGTGACATCGTCCTTGAAGCGACGCAGGCCCTCGATGTTGAGGTTCTCCGCGATGACCTTGCCGTCGCGGACCAGGCGCGCCTTGGTGTTGCGCTTGACCTCGCCGGAGCGGATGAGAACACCCGCGATGTTGCCCAGCTTGGACGACTTGAAGACCTCGCGGATCTCCGCCGTACCGAGCTCGACCTCTTCGTACTCCGGCTTGAGCATGCCCTTGAGGGCCGCCTCGATCTCCTCGATCGCCTGGTAGATGACCGAGTAGTAGCGGACGTCCACACCCTCGCGCTCGGCCATCTGCGCCGCGCGGCCGGCCGCGCGGACGTTGAAGCCGATCACGATGGCGTCGGAGCCCATCGCCAGGTCGATGTCCGACTCCGTGACCGCACCGACACCGCGGTGCAGGACGCGGATGTCGACCTCTTCGCCGACGTCCAGCTGGAGCAGGGAGGACTCGAGCGCCTCGACGGAACCAGAAGCGTCACCCTTGATGATGAGGTTGAGCTGCTGGACCTCGCCGGCCTTGAGCACCTTGTCCAGGTCCTCGAGGGAGACACGGCGCGTGCGCTTGGCGAACGCGGCGTTGCGCTCACGGGCGGCACGCTTCTCGGCGATCTGACGGGCCGTACGGTCCTCGTCGACCACCAGGAAGTTGTCGCCCGCACCCGGGACGTTGGTCAGGCCGAGGACCTGGACCGGCGTCGAGGGGCCGGCCTCGGCGACGTTGTTGCCGTTGTCGTCGAGCATGGCGCGGACGCGACCGTAGGCGTCGCCCACGACCATCGTGTCGCCGACCCGCAGGGTGCCTCGCTGGACGAGGACCGTCGACACGGCACCGCGGCCGCGGTCGAGACGGGACTCGATGGAGATGCCCTGCGCGTCCTGGTTCGGGTTGGCCCGCAGGTCGAGCGAGGCGTCCGCGGTGAGGACCACGGCCTCCAGCAGGGAGTCGATGTGCAGACCCTGCTTGGCGGAGATGTCGACGAACATGGTGTCGCCGCCGTACTCCTCGGCCACCAGCCCGTACTCGGTGAGCTGACCGCGCACCTTGGTCGGGTCGGCGCCCTCGACGTCGATCTTGTTGACCGCGACGACGATCGGGACGTCGGCCGCCTTGGCGTGGTTGAGCGCCTCGACCGTCTGCGGCATGACGCCGTCGTTGGCCGCGACGACCAGGATCGCGATGTCGGTCGACTTCGCACCACGGGCACGCATGGCGGTGAACGCCTCGTGACCCGGGGTGTCGATGAAGGTGATCTTGCGCTCTTCGTCGTTGACCTCGGTCGCGACCTGGTAGGCACCGATGTGCTGGGTGATGCCGCCGGCCTCGCCCGCGATGACGTTGGTCTTGCGGATGGCGTCGAGCAGTCGGGTCTTACCGTGGTCGACGTGACCCATGACGGTCACGACCGGCGGACGGACGACCAGGTCCTCCTCGCCGCCCTCGTCCTCGCCGAACTCGATGTCGAAGGACTCGAGCAGCTCACGGTCCTCCTCCTCGGGGCTGACGATCTGAACCGTGTAGTTCATCTCGCCGGCGAGGAGCTGCAGCGTCTCGTCGGAGACGGACTGCGTGGCCGTGACCATCTCGCCGAGGTTCATCATGACCGCGACGAGCGACGCCGGGTTGGCGTTGATCTTCTCCGCGAAGTCCGTGAGCGACGCGCCACGGGAGAGACGGATGCTCTCGCCGTTGCCGCGCGGCAGCATCACGCCGCCGACGCTCGGGGCCTGCATGGCCTCGTACTCCTGGCGCCTCTGCCGCTTCGACTTGCGGCCGCGACGCGCGGGACCACCGGGACGGCCGAAGGCGCCCTGTGTGCCACCGCGACCGCCCGGACCACCGGGACGACCGCCGAAGCCGGGACGGCCACCGCCGCCGGCACCCGCGCCGGGACCGCCGGGACGACCGGCGAAGCCACCGCCGCCACCGCCACCGGGACCGCCGGGACGGCCGGCGAAGCCACCGCCGCCGCCACCGCCGCCGGGACGGGCGAAGCCGCCACCGCCGCCGGGACGACCGCCGCCACCACCGGGACGACCGCCGCCGCCACCGGGACCGCGGCCGCCGGGGCCACCGCCGCCGGGACGCGGGCCCGCAGCGGGACGCTGCGGCATCATGCCGGGGTTGGGACGCGGGCCGCCGGGGCCGCCGCCGGGACGGGGACCGCCCTGCGGACGGGGCATGCCGCCCGGGGTCGGACGCGCGCCGCCCGGAGCCTGCGGACGGGGACCGCCCGCCGCGCCCTGGGGACGGGGACCGCCCTGACCGGCACCCTGCGGACGCGGGGCGCCACCCGGGGCACCCGGGCCGCCGGGACGCGGGGCACCGCCCGGACGGGGCGTCTGGGGACGCGCCATGCCGGTGGAGCCGCCGGAGGTGAAGGGGTTGTTGCCGGGACGGGGACCGGCCGGACGGGCGCCGGGACGCGGCGCCTGGCCACCCGGACGCGGGGCGCCGGGACGCTCGCCGCGGTCACCGCGGCCCTGGCCGCCCTGACCGGGACCACCCGGACGGGGAGCGCCGGGACGCGCGGCCTGGCCGGCCGGACGCGGGGCGCCCGGACGCGGGCCGGAGCCCTGGCCCTGGGAGGCGGCCGGCGCGGCGGGAGCCGACGGCGGCGCGGTGAACTCGGGCGTGGTCGGAGCCGGGGACGCCGGGGCGGGCCGCGGCGCGGGCTTCGGGCCCGGGGTGGGACGGGCGCCCGGAGAGACCGGCGCGGCGGGAGAGACCGGCGCGGCGGCAGCCGCGGGCTTCTCGGCGGCGGCCGGCTTCGGAGCCGGTGGGCGCGGGGCGGCCGGACGGGCTGCCTGCGCCGGGGAGGGGGCCGCCGGACGAGCCGGGGCGGCCTTGCGTGCGGGGGCGGACTTGCCGCCTCCGTTGCCCTGCTGGAGGGCGTCCGTCAGTTTGCGGACGACGGGCGCTTCGATGGTCGAAGACGCCGAACGGACGAATTCACCGAGTTCCTGGAGCTTGGCCATGACGACCTTGCTCTCCACACCGAACTCCTTGGCGAGTTCGTATACCCGGACCTTAGCCACTTCGCTCCTTTTAGGTCCGGGTTGCGTCCGGACCGTCGCTACTTCATGGGCGTACTCATCGCGTGCTCATCGAGTGCTCATCGCAATCTCGACCTACTTCCAACTCGCGGGGTACCTGGGCCGCACGGCGGTTCCGCACGACGCTTCTTACGGTGTTGCCTGCTCAGCAACTCTCTGACTGCTCGACGTGTCGGCGCAACGCCTTAATGTCGAGCGCTCCCGGGGCGCGCAGCGCCCGCGTGAACGCCCGGCGGCGCACCGCCTGGTCGAGACAGACCAGGGCGGGGTGTACATACGCACCCCGGCCGGGCAGCGTACCGCGAGGATCAGGGACGCACTCGTCCTTGATCGCCACGATCCGCAGCAGATCAGTCTTGGCGGCTCGCTCCCGGCACCCCACACAGGTGCGTTCAGGGCATACGCGGGCGCGCGTCCGGCCAGACACTCCTAAGTCTACCTCCCCGAACCGACCTCACCCCTTTGGGGCAGGCTTCGAACAGTTGCCGCGCGGTAACCTGACGTGATCTGAGCGCCGCGCGGCTTGGATCTATTCCCCGCGACGGTCTCCGCGCCGGCTCTCCCGCTGGTCCTCGCGCGGTTCCTCGGCCGGCTCGGTCTGCTCGGTGTCCGGACGGATGTCGATCCGCCAGCCGGTCAGCCGGGCCGCGAGCCGCGCGTTCTGCCCTTCCTTGCCGATCGCCAGCGACAGCTGGTAGTCCGGCACGGTCACGCGCGCGGAGCGGGCGGCGAGGTCGACGACCTCCACCTTGGAGACCCGGGCCGGGGAGAGCGCGTTCGCCACCATCTCGGCCGGGTCGTCCGACCAGTCGACGATGTCGATCTTCTCACCGTTCAGCTCGCCCATGACGTTGCGCACCCGGCCGCCCATGGGGCCGATGCAGGCGCCCTTGGCGTTCAGACCCGAACGGGTGGACCGGACGGCGATCTTGGTGCGGTGACCGGCCTCACGGGCGATGGCGGCGATCTCGACGGACCCGTCGGCGATCTCCGGCACCTCCAGCGCGAAGAGCTTCTTCACCAGGGCCGGATGGGTGCGCGAGAGGGTCACGGACGGGCCGCGGACACCGCGCGCCACCCGTACGACGTACGACCTGAGTCGCATGCCGTGCGGGTACGTCTCTCCGGGCACCTGCTCCTGCACCGGCAGGATGGCCTCCAGCTTGCCGATGTCGACGAGCACGTTCTTCGGGTCGCGCCCCTGCTGGACGACTCCCATGACGATGTCGCCCTCGCGCCCCGCGTACTCGCCGAGGGTCGCGTCGTCCTCGGCGTCGCGCAGCCGCTGCAGGATGACCTGCTTGGCGGTGGTGGCGGCGATACGGCCGAAGTCGGACGGGGTGTCGTCGAACTCGCGGGGCTCCTGGCCCTCTTCGAGGTCCTCGGGGTCTTCCTTCGCCCACACGACCACGTGCCCGGAGTCCCGGTCGAGTTTCACGCGCGCGTGGCGGTGGCTTCCCTCGGTGCGGTGGTAGGCGATGAGGAGGGCCGACTCGATCGCCTCGACCAACAGGTCGAAGGAGATCTCCTTCTCCCGTACCAAGCCCCGCAGGGCACTCATGTCGATGTCCACGGCTACGCCTCCTCTTCCTTCTGATCGGACTGCTCTGACTTGTCGCTGTCCTTGCGGTTGAACTCGACCTGCACACGCGCCTTGTCGATGCCGGAGAAGGCGAGCCGGCGGCTGGTGGGCCTGCGCCCCTTGACGCCGGGCACCTCCAGGTCCACACCCTCGTCGTCGACCCCGGTGATCCTGGCCACCAGCTCCCCGCCCTCGGCCAGTTGGAACTTCACCAGCCGGTCCAGGGCACGCACGTAGTGCCGGTGTTCCTTCAGGAGGCGCTCGGCGCCGGGGGTACCGACCTCGAGGGTGTACTCCCCCTCGCCCATCGCGTCCGTCTCGTCGAGCTTCGCCGAGAGCGCGCGGCTCACATCGGCGACGGCGTCCAGATCGGCGCCGTGGTCGGAGTCGACGACGACGCGCAGCACCCGCTTCCGGCCGATGGAGTCGACTGCGATCTCTTCGAGATCCAGGCCCTGGGAGCTGACGAGCGGTTCCAGGAGCTCTCGCAGCCTCTCGCTCTGGGTGGTGCTCATCCGGGTGACTCCTCGGCCGCGTGTGCTGTTGTGGGATGGTCGCGTGTCTGGTCAAAGGGTATCGGGTCGTGGGGGGTGCCGCTGGCCGCGGGGCCCGACCCCTCGGGCGGGTGATCGAGCCGGTGACATGCGTTCCGGGTGTGCGCGGGTACCGTGATCCGCGGCGGGCCGGTCTCCCGCCCATGTGTTCGTACGAGCCCCCCGAGGACGTCAGCCGTGCCCTACCCCCCACCCTCGCGCGCCCTGACCGGGCCGCGGAGAAGAACCCTGTTCGCCTCGGTCGCCGGTGCCGCCCTGTTGGTGGGCTGTTCAGGTGGTTCCGGGGAGTCCGAGGAGAGCTCGGCGGGCAGTCCGTCCGTCGCCGAGAGGGTCCGCACACGGGCGGCGCGGGACAGCGTCGGGCTGGTCGAGCGGTACGACGCCGTGATCGCGGCCCATCCGTCGGTGGCGGAGCGGGTGCGGGCGCTGCGCGCGGAGGTCGTGCGGCACGCGGAGGCGTTCGGGGGGACGGTCGGAAAGGGCGGTGCCACCGCTTCCGCCTCCTCGTCGGCCTCCCCGTCCGCGTCGCCGTCCGACCGCCCGTCGCCCTCGCCGTCCGCCCCGGCGACCGAGAGGGACGCCCTGGTCGAGCTCGCCACCGCCGAGCGGGCGCTCGCCGACCGGCGTACGGCGGCGCTGGTCGAGGTGCCGGGCGAGCTGGCGCGGCTGCTGGCCTCCGTGGCGGCGGCCGGGGCGGTGCACGCGTATCTGCTGACGGAGGGGGCCAGGTGAGCGGGACGGCGAGCGGGCAGCGGGAGCTGAAGGCGCTCCAAGAGGCGCTGGCCGCCGAGCACGCGGCGGTGTACGGGTACGGAGTGGTCGGTGGGCGGATCAGGGAAGGCCGCCGCACGGAGGCCCGTTCGGCCTACGACGCCCACCGCGCCCGGCGTGACGCCCTCACACGTGAGATCCGGGACCTCGGCGGCACACCGGTGGCCGCTGCGGCGGCGTACGCGCTGCCGTTCCCGGTGCCGGACTCGGCGGCGGCGGTGCGGCTCGCGGCGGAGCTGGAGGACCGGGTGGCCGGGGTGTACTCCGACGTGGTCCGGGCGACGGCGGGTGAGCGGCGGCGCGCGGCGGCCGAGGCGCTGCGGGAGGCGGCGGTGCGTGCGGTGCGCTGGAACGGGGAGAGCGTAGCCTTCCCTGGGCTCGCGGAGCGGGCGGCCACCGGCTCGGCCTCGGCGACGCCGACCGCGTAACACGTACTCGAAGGGAACGACTCGCGCATGGCTTTCGAACCGCCGCAGCGTCTGGTGAGGGCGCTCGGTGAGAGCGCCCCGGACGGTGACGAGTGGTTGGAGAGGCTGCCGAAGACGGCTGAACACGCCGTCGAGCTACGCGAGTTGACCGTGGAGCGGGTCCAGGTGCCGGGCGGCCGGAGCAGCCTGGTCGTGCTGGTGCGGCGGCCGGACGGCGCCCCGGCCGTGCTGAAGCTGGCGCCGCGCCGGGCCCGGCCGGAGAGTGAGCGGGCCGCGCTCGCGCACTGGGGCGGCCTCGGCGCCGTGCAGTTGCTCGACGGGCCGGCCGCCGAGGGCGTGCTGCTGCTGGAGCGGCTGCATCCGGATGTGTCGGTGCGGTCGCTGCCGGAGGCGAAGGCGCTGCTGGAGGCTGCGGGGACCTTGCGGCGGCTGTGGGTGGAGCCGCCGGGCGGACATGTCTTCGAGACCGTGGAACAGCGGACGGGACGGCAGGCCGAGGCGATGCGGACGGGTGGCTTCGGCGAGGTGACGGGACTGGTGGACGCCGCTCTGGCCGCGCGGGCGGAGCTGTTGGCCGCGCCGCCCGAGGAGCGGTTGCTGCACGGGACGTTCCGGCAGAGCAAGGTGCTGGCGGGTGAGCGGGTGCCGTGGCTGGCCGTGGGGCCCGATCCGGTGGTCGGTGAGTGCGCGTTCGACCTGGCGCGGCTGGTGCGGGACCGGGTGGAGGACCTGATCGCCACACCGAGCGGGGCGGCCACGACTCGGCGGCGGATCAAGAGACTCGCCGAGTCGCTGGATGTCGACCAGGAGCGGCTGCGGGGCTGGACGTTGTTCCGTGCGGTGGAGTCCGGGGTGCGGGCCCTGCGGGTGGGCCGGCCGAGGGACGCGGAGCTGCTGCTCGAGTTCGCCGGCTGGCTCTGAGAGAGCACGGACCGGACGCCTCCCAGGGCGTGCAACGCGCCCTAGGCGGGGCGGTCGAGGCGGCGGACGGTGAGTTCGGCGAGCAGGGCGGCCCCGTCGGCGAGCACCCTGTCGTCGAACGCGGCGAGCGGGGAGTGGTTGGTGGGGGCGCTGCCCGGGTCGCCGGTGGCGTCGGCGCCGAGGAAGACGAAGGCGCCCGGCACCCGGTCCAGGACCCGGGAGAAGTCCTCGGAGCCGGTGATCGGGTCGCTCATCTGCGCGAACCGCTCCTCGCCGAAGGTCTCGCGGACCGTCTCGGCGAGGAAGTCGTGCTCGGCCGCGTGGTTGACGGTGACCGGGTATTCCGGCACGAAGTCGGCCTCGGCGGTGAGGCCGTGGGCGGTGGCGATGTCCTGGCAGAGCCGTACGGAGACCTCGGCGACACGCTCCGCGGCCGTCTCTGAGAAGGTCCGGATGGTCGCCTCGAAGACCGCGTCGTCGGGGATGATGTTGCGCCGGGTACCCGCGTGGAAGGTGCCGATGGTCACCACGACCGGGTCGAAGACGTCGAACCGCCGGGTCACCATCGTCTGCAGCGCGGTGACCATCTCGCAGGCCGCCTGGATGGGGTCGAGGGAGTCGTGCGGCCGTGAGCCGTGGCCGCCGGCGCCGACCACCCGGACATGCAGCCCCGCCGACGCGGCCATCAGCGGCCCGGGGCGGGAGGTGAAGACACCGGTGGGGTACGACGACGAACTGACGTGCAGCCCGTAGGCGGCGTCGACCGGGCGGCCCGCCGCCTCCAGCACACCCTCCTCGATCATGTGCCCGGCGCCGTCCCAGCCCTCCTCCCCCGGCTGGAACATGAACACCACGTCCCCGGCGAGGTGTTCGCGGTGCCCGGCGAGGAGTCGGGCGGCGCCCACCAGGCCCGCGGTGTGCAGGTCGTGGCCGCAGGCGTGCATGGCGCCGTCGATCAGGGAGGAGTAGTCGGCGCCGGTGCGTTCGGTGACCGGCAGCGCGTCCATGTCGCCCCGGAGCAGTACGACGGGGCCCCGGCGGGCGCCGGGCGCGCCCCCGCGCAGGACGGCGGTGACCGAGGACAGCGAGCCGCCGGTGCCGATCTCCAGGGGCAGTCCGTCGAGCGCGGCGAGCACCTTCTCCTGGGTGCGGGGCAGGTGCAGGCCGATCTCGGGTTCCCGGTGCAACGACCGGCGCAGAACGGCCAGTTCGCCCTGGAGCTCCTGTGCGTCGTCTCGCAGGTTCATCCTGCTCCTCTCACCTGTGCGCCGAGTGCGGTCAGTCTGAACGCGAGGACCGGACAGTCCGCCGCCGCCCTGCGGGCTCGTTCCACGGTACGGGCCGGGACCGGGGTGCCGTCGACCAGTGGGTAGCCCCACTCGTCCGATGTGACATGTTCCGGCAGGAGTTCGGCGCACAGGCCGTGGCCCCGGCAGGACGTCCAGTCGATGTCGATGCGCTGGTCCATGTCAGGTCTCCTGGTGCGGGACGGGCAGGAAAGGTGTGCGGTCGGTCGCGGTGCACAACCCCCTTGCGTGGGCGTCCAGTTCGGTGGTGAACGTGGTGAGTGCGCTGCGGACCAGGCGGGTCGTGCCGTCGGGGTGGTGGCAGGCGCCGCGGCCCTCGACCAGGCCTGCCCAGCGGGAGAGGTCGGCGCGTGCGGTGCCCTGGGGGCCGGGAGTGGCCAGGGTCCGGAAGGCCGCCGCCATACGGGGGAGGCCGTTGAGGCAGGGGCCGCACTGGCCGGCCGACTGGAGCGCCAGATGGCGCAGCACGCGGGCGGTCTCCCGGAGGCCGCAGTGGGTGGCGGGGAGGGCCGCCAGGACGCCGGCGCCCATGGTCGTCGCGTCCAGGGGGAGCCGGGCCGCTTCGGCCGTCGGCAGCCAGGTGCCGTGGTAGCCGCCGAGGAGCACCGCGGACGTCCCCTCGACCGGCACGATACGGGACAGCGGCATACCGAACGGGGCTTCCACCACCCGGGGTTCGTGCCCCCGCACATGGACCGTGCACAGGGCGCTGCCGGGCTGGGCCGGGGTGCCGGCCGTTCGGAACCAGTCGGGGCCGTAACGGGCGATCAGGGCCAGGTGGGCCAGGGTCTCGACGTTCTGGACCAGGGTGGGTGCCTTCCGGACCCCGCGTTCACGGACGGGTGGGTGCCGGTGGGCGGGGAGGGCCGGGCCACCGCCCACGAACCGGGCGAGCGCCGAGCTCTGGCCGGCGAGGAAGCGCTTCGGGACCCGTACGACATGGACCGTGAGCGGGTCCTTGCGGTGGGCTGCCGCCGACTCCAGGTAGGAGGCCCCCTCCTCGACCGCCAGACAGGCCTCCGCCGCGCCGACCGCGCGGGCCGCGATCTGGATGCCGTCCAGGACCAGATGGGGTGAGAGCGCGAGGAGCGTCTTGTCCTTGCGGCTCGCGGGCTCGCCCTCCGCGCCGTTCGCCACGACCACGGGCGCGCGGCCGGTGCGGCGGCCCGCCTCGGCGACCGCGGCGAGCTTGCGGTGCACCGGGAACGCCGCTCCGCCCCGTCCGGCCAGTCCGGACGCGGTCACCGATCGCAGAAGGGCGGCGGGATCGTCGTAGGGCAAAGGGCCGTAGCGCTGTTCGTGGGTGGGCAGGTCGGCCGGGGTGGCGCCGGGGGCGAGCAGGCGCGGGGGCATGTACAGGTCGGTGAAGGTGGCGGTCATGAGCGGGCTCCCTCGGCAGTGCGGAGAAGGGACGCGGGGGTGCGGCGGGAGGCACGGGCGGAGTGGGCCACGCGGATGCCTCCGGCGGTCAGGACGGCGGCTGTGCACGCGACGGTCAGCCAGGTCATCCAGTCGGTGCCGGTGTCCGTGCCGATGCCGATGCCGTGGACCAGGGCGATCGGCCAGGAGCCGTAGGCCAGCCAGTGCGTCGCCCGCCAGGCGCGGTGGCCCAGGCGTGCGCGCAGGAGGCTGGTGACGAGGACGGCGAGAACGAGGTCGAGGGCGACCGTGCCGAGGCCGAGCCAGAGGGGGTGGTAGTCGGAGACGAAGGGGACCAGGACGTCGGTGAGGGTGATGCCGACATAGCTGTCGAGTACCGCGAGCGCGATGTGCAGGGCCAGGAAGACCGCGGCGGAGAGGGAGAGGGTGCGGTGGAGGGAGACGGTGCCGAAGCGGGGGAGGCCGGGGAGCCGGGTCCTCAGTCGCACCGCGATTCCCAGGAGGACCACGACCGTGAAGAGGATGAGGCTGACGGCGCCCGTGGCTCGGTTGGCGTACCAGAGGTATTCGCTTGTCATGCGGCGGACCGCCGATGGGAACCGGTCGCGCTCCGGGGCGAAGCCGCCGGCCAGCCCGAAGTTGTGATGACCTGGCCGTTCTCGTTCACCAGGCGCGCCGGCAGTCCCGTCCTGCTCAGCCAGCGCACCGCGCCCGCGCCCTTCACCAGGGCCGCTGTCGTTGCCGCGTTGGCCTCGGCGCAGGTGGGGGCCGCTGCCGTGACCGTGCGCCACGGGGTCCGGGCCGGCAGGCCCGTGCGCGGGTCGATGATGTGGTGGAGGGTGTGGTCGGCGCGGTGCCAGGTGCGGGCCGCCGTGCCCGAGGTGGCGAGGCCGCCGCTGCGGAGGCCGACCGTGGCGTACGGGCCCCGGGCGGGGGTCTCGTCGACCGGGCCGGTGATGTCCTGGACGCGGATCTGCCAGCCGTCGGCCGGGGGCTCCCCCGCCACGGCCGTGTCGCCGCCGAGGCTCACCAGGACTCCGCAGCCCGCGGTCTCCGCGAGCAGCGCCGCCGCCTTGTCGGCCGCCCATGCCTTCGCCGTGGCGCCGAGGTCCAGACGGACGCCCGCCGGGACGGCGACCGTGCCCGTCTCGCGGTCGAGGTGGACCGTGCGCCAGCCGGGGGCGCGTTTCACCGTGAGGCGGACCGGGCGGTCGTCCTCCTGGACCAGGGTGAAGTCGCGGTCGTAGCCGATCGCGTCCATCGCCGAGCCGACCGTGGGATCGACGGCGCCCTCGGTCGTCTCGGCCGCGTGCAGGGCGACGGCGAGGGCCTCGGCGAGCAGGGGGCTGACCCGGACCGGGCGGCCCTCGCTGTGGTCGAGGGCGGCGAGTTCGGAGTCGTCGCGGAAGCGGCTGCAGGCCGCGTCGACCTCGGCGAGGTGCCGGGCGAGGAGCAGGTCGCAGGACTCCAGTACGGCCGGGTCGGTGACGACCAGGCGGACCGTGGTGCCGAGGGCCCGCCATTCGGTGGCGGCCGTGGTGCGGGGCTTCAGCGGGGTGCTCATCACGACGCCCCCGAGGTGGAGTCGGCGGAGCCGCCGGAGGACGAGGTCAGTCCGGAGGAGCTGCTGGAGTCACTGGAGCCGGCGGAGCTGCTGATGCTGCCGGAGCTGCTGGAGCTCGACGTGCTCGTCCCGGTGCCGCTGCCCGCCGACGCGGTGGCGTCGGACTGCATGGTGCCGATGAGGGCGAACATCCCGGCGGCGGCCGTCAGCGTGACCGCCGCCGTCACCGCCGCCACGCGCCGGGTGCCTCTGCGGGCCGCGGCGACGGCCCCTCGTTCCCTGCTGGTCATGACCGTTCCCCTCGGTAGTGGCGTTCTGTCGCGCACTACGTTCGGGGAACGGCCTGAGAGAAGTCTGTGAGGTCCCTTTAGGACCCCAGAGACGTACCTGAGGACTTCCTTTAAGCGGTCGGGCTGTCGGGGTCGGGCGGTCAGGCCGTCAGGCGGGCGATCGCCTCGTCCACCGTCAGCTCCTCGCGCTCGCCCGTCCTGCGGTCCTTGAGCTCCAGGACGCCCTCGGCGGCACGACGGCCCGCGACCAGGATCTTCGGTACGCCGATGAGCTCGGAGTCGGTGAACTTCACCCCCGGTGAGACCCCGGCCCGGTCGTCGACCAGGACCCGGAGGCCGGCCGCGCGCAGCTTCTCGGAGACCTCCAGGGCCAGCTCGGTCTGGAGGGCCTTGCCCGCGGCGACCACGTGCACGTCGGCCGGGGCGACCTCGGCCGGCCAGCACAGGCCCTGCTCGTCGGCGGTCTGCTCGGCGAGGGCGGCGACGGCGCGGGAGACCCCGATGCCGTAGGAGCCCATGGTGACGCGGACCGGCTTGCCGTTCTGGCCGAGGACGTCGAGCTTGAGGGCGTCGGCGTACTTGCGGCCGAGCTGGAAGATGTGGCCGATCTCGATGGCGCGGTCCAGCCTGAGGCCGGTGCCGCACTTCGGGCACGGGTCGCCCTCCTGCACGACCACCACGTCGACGTACTCGTCGACCTGGAAGTCACGGCCGGCGACGACGTTCTTGGCGTGGGTGTGCGCCTTGTTGGCACCGGTGATCCAGGCGGTGCCCGGGGCCACGCGCGGGTCGGCGATGTAGGTGACCTTCTCGCCCCGGCCCTGCGGGCCGACATAGCCGCGCACCAGGTCCGGGCGGCCCGCGAAGTCGGCCTCCGTCACCATCTCGACGACGGCCGGGGCGAAGTGCGCCTCGACCTTGCCCATGTCGACCTCGCGGTCGCCCGGCACCCCCACGGCGACGATCTCGCCGTCGACCTTCACGAGGAGGTTCTTGAGGGTGTCGGAGGCCTCGACGCCGAGGTGGGCGGCGAGGGTCTCGATGGTCGGGGTGTCCGGGGTCGGGATCTCTTCGAGAGCGGGGACCGAGGCGCCGTCCACCGGCTTCAACTCATAGGTGATCGCCTCGGTGTTGGCGGCGAAGTCGCAGTTCGGACAGTCGGCGAAGGTGTCCTCGCCGGCCTCCGCCGGGGCGAGGAACTCCTCCGACTTGGAGCCGCCCATGGCGCCCGCGGTGGCGGCGCAGATGCGGTAGTCGAGGCCGAGGCGCTCGAAGACGCGCTGGTAGGCCTGGCGGTGCAGGGCGTAGGACTGGGCGAGGCCCTCGTCCGCGGTGTCGAAGGAGTACGAGTCCTTCATCAGGAACTCGCGGCCGCGCAGGATGCCGGCCCGCGGGCGGGCCTCGTCGCGGTACTTGTGCTGGATCTGGTAGAGGATGACCGGCAGGTCCTTGTAGGAGGAGGCCTGGTCCTTCACGAGGAGGGTGAAGATCTCCTCGTGGGTCGGGCCGAGGAGGTAGTCGCCGCCCTTGCGGTCCTGGAGGCGGAACAGCTCGGCGCCGTACTCGTCCCAGCGGCCGGTCGCCTCGTACGGCTCCCTCGGCAGCAGGGCGGGGAGCAGCACCTCCTGGGCGCCGATCGCGTCCATCTCCTCACGGACGATGCGCTCGACGTTGGCGAGGACCTTCTTGCCGAGGGGCAGCCAGGACCAGATGCCGGCCGCCGTACGACGGACGTAGCCGGCGCGGACGAGGAGCTTGTGGCTGAGGACCTCGGCGTCCGCCGGGTCGTCGCGCAGCGTCTTCGCCATCAACTGGGACATGCGCTGGACCGGTGCGTTGGCCATGGTTCTCGTACTCCTGCCGGGAAACGGTGATGGCTAGGAGGTTAGCCGGGCTTGCCGCGCCGGTGGAAATCGGTTAACGGCGGCGCAGCGGAAGGGGGGCGCCCATCACGGCGTACGGCTTCGGGGCGCTGGGGAAGAGGACCTGGCGGGCCAGGTCCTGGTAGCCGAGGGAGTGGTAGAGGCCGCGGGCCGGGCTGTCGGTGTCGATCGCGGAGAGGATCGAGCGGGGTTCGGTGGCGCCGTCGGTGATCGTGGTGATCAGGGAGCGGCCGATGCCGTGGTTCTGGTGGTGCGGGTGGACATGCAGCTCCGTGATCACGAAGGAGTTGTCGAGCCAGTCGTCGTGGCCCCGGGCGCGGAGGTAGGGCTCGACGACGGTGGACCACCAGTGGGTGCGGTCGTTGGGCATGCCGTAGACGAATCCGACCAGGTCGCCGCGGAGGGTCGCGCCGAGGGCGCGGGCACCGGCCTGGGTCATGTGGCGCAGCACGATCTGACGGCGGACGGCGACCTCGTCGGCGCCCAGGCCGAACGCCACGGCCTGCACCGCGAGGGCCTCGTCCACCCGGGCGGAGAGATCCAGCGGGCCGATCACGACGTCGTCGGGCTGATGGCGAGGACCGTGACCGGGAAAGTGCAGCATGCCGGGGAGACTACAGGTCGCTCACCGGGGTCGGAGCAACCCTGTGAACAGCGACTAGAACAGAACGCTGGTGAACGCGCCGACCTCCTGGAAGCCCACCCTCCGGTAGGTCCTCCTGGCCGGGGTGTTGAAGTCGTTGACATACAGGCTCACCACCGGGGCCACGTCGGCCAGCGCGTACCGCAGGACCGCCGCCATGCCCGGTGCCGCCACTCCCCTGCCCCGGTACTCGGGGGCCACCCAGACGCCCTGGATCTGGCAGGCCTGCGGGGTCGCGGCGCCGATCTCCGCCTTGAAGACGACCTTGCCGTTCTCGTCGAGACGGGCGAAGGAGCGGCCGGAGCCGACGAGTTCGGCGACCCGAGCCTGATAGAGGAGCCCTCCGTCGCCCGCCAGCGGCGAGACGCCCACCTCCTCGGTGAACATCGCCACACACGCCGGCATGATCGTCTCCATCTCGTCCTTGCGGATACGGCGGACGTACGGGTCCGGGGCGATGGTGTCGGGCATGCGGTCGGTGACCATGAGGGGCTGGTGGGAGCGGACCTCGCGGGCGGGGCCCCAGCTGGGTTCCAGGAGGCGCCAGAGCTGGGTGGTGGGTTCGGCGGGGCCGACGATGGAGGAGCAGCGGCGGCCGGCACGCCGGGCCCGGTCGGCGAAGGCGCGGACGGCGCGCGGGGTGGCGCAGATGGGGACCAGGTTGGCGCCGGCGTAGCAGAGGGAGGTGAGCATGCCCTCCTCGTAGAAGCCCCACATCTCGCCGCCGAGCCGCCATGGGTCGAGGCCCGCGACCTGGACCCGGGAGGTCACGAAGGCGTTCACGACCGGCTCGCGGTCGAGGACGGCGAGCGCGGCGTCCAGGTCGCTCGGTTCGAGCACCCGTGAGGTGGTCTGCGTCAACACGTGCGGGGCCTCACCCTGAGGTTCTGCTGATCTCCGCACTGTACCTGCCGAATTTGTGCCGCGCCGCCCCGTGCGGCGACGCGGCAGGGCCGGTGCGTCAGCCGTGGCTCGTGGGATGGCCGTATCCGACCCGTATCTCGTCGATCCGCAGCTGCCGGTAGAACGCGGGCACGGTGGGCGCGCCCCAGGTGGTGGAGACGTCGAGCCGGAGGTAGCGGGTGCGGAGGCGGTCGGGCAGGTCGATGAAACGGACGCCCCGCGCACTTTCCAGGACACCGGCCCGCACCTGGCTCCACGTCGTCCCGTCGTCACTCACGGACACCGTGTAGTCCTTGATCCGCGCGGAGTCCTCCTTCCTGCCGAAGGTCTCCCTGTTGTACGTCGGCGACCACTCGCGCTGGTTGACCCCGAGGAAGGCCACCCTGCGGACACGGCCCAGGTCGAGGGTGTAACCGGCGGGCAGGACACCCTTGTTGTCGGTGTACGTGGTGAAGTCGCCGTCGCCGAGGGCGGGTTCGGAGGCCTTGACGGTGCCGACGGGGTAGACACCCTGGCGCCTCGGCTCGGTGCGCACCTTGAAGACGGTGTCGTACGGGTCCCAGTCGGCGATGCCCTTGACCGTGAGGGTGCCGTCGCGCTGGTCGAAGTGGAGGCGCCGGCCGGTGCGGAGGTCGGTGACCCCGTCGACCCGGTAGCCGTTGTCACGGACGCGGACCTGGTCACCCGTGGTGGGCCGGGTGGTGACATGGATGTACTGGGTGGTGCCGGGCCGCGCACGGCTGACGGTGATGTATCCGTACGCCCCGTCGTTCCAACTGCCGGGCTGCATACCGCCGTACATGAAGCCGCCGCCGTACACCCCGTGCAGGGACTGCCAGATGGGCGGGAGGTAGTCCTTCATCAGGTCGAGGAACCGCTCCTGCTGGGGCGGGAAGCGGCCGTTCACCATGGCGGTGAAGTTCATCAGGGAGAGGATGGAGTTGCCGGCGTTGGCGATGTAGCGGTCGACGTTGAGGCCGGTGGACACCGGGCGGTCCTGGCCGTCGTACCACCAGCTGCCCGTGTCGGGGACCTTGTAGCAGGACTCGGTCAGACGCGGCATGGGGGTCCAGATCGCCGACGGCTGGTCGTACGGCGGGGTCATGCCGACCTTCTGCTCATGGGACACCATGTCCATGATCGGGGTGTCCTCGTTGTTGTTGCTGAGGGTCATGTCGGGGCGCAGCTGCCGTATCTGCTCGTAGAGCTGGTGCTGCTCCCAGTACTCGTTGTCGTTGTCGATCCAGAACCCGGACAGTTTCGGGTAGTTGTGCATGACCTCGAAGAAGTTGTCGTACGAGAACTCCCCGAAGCCCTCGCGGGTGGTGAGGTCGACGTCGTGGCCCTTGTAGGCGGAGTAGGCGGCGGAGTCGAGTGTCTCCACGCCCTGCTCGTCGTACCATTTGGGGTCGTCGGTCATATAGAGGATGACCTTGATGCCCTTGGCGTCGGCGGCCTTGATCAGCTCGCCCAGGATGTCCCTCCCGGTCGAGCACGAGCCGGGGATCCTCGACGGCCAGGGGCGGGCGTATCCGAGCCGGGAGTGGAAGGTGGCGAGCACGATGTAGCTCGCGCGGATCTTGCGGGCCTCGTCGACCCAGTAACCCGGGTCCCAGCCACCGGCGGTGACGTCCTTCTCCCAGGAGGCGCAGTCGAGATGCCTGGGCGCGGTGAACATGCCCCAGTGCAGGAACATGCCGGCGGTGGCGTTACGGAGGGTGGCCTGGCGGGGCGGCTGGGCGGGGGAGGGCGCCGTCGCCCTCGCGTGGGCGGCGGGGGCGGTGGCGAGCAGCAGGGCGAGGAGGGCGGTCCACAGGGCGAGCAGTCTGCGGCGTCTCATACGGTCACCTTGGTCATCCGACGTATTCACGGTACGTACGTATCGCTCGGGACGAGAGTGCAGTTGCGGCCCACAACTTCCCGCCATACATCGGATCTGTCAAGGGAACTGGACGCCTAGACAGGGCGGGCGGTCGAGAGAGGTCGAACCGCCACGCGCAGCCGAGGGACTCCCTTCCCTCGCTGCGCCTCGGTGTCCGCCTTCCTTCCGTGCCGCGATCCGCCATCGCGTGCCTGGAGGCCGGAGCCCGAAGGCTGGACCCGGCGCACCCCAAGAAGCCCCCGCCCCGGGGAACCCGCCGATCCCGGCCGCCCCGACCGCGGAGCGCTATTCGGCCACCGACACCGACGGCTCGCCCGAGGGGATGCCGGCCGCTTCCATCTGTTCGGCCAGTTTCATGGCCTCCTCGATGAGGGTTTCCACGATCTTGGACTCGGGGACGGTCTTGATGACCTCGCCCTTGACGAAGATCTGGCCCTTGCCGTTGCCGGAGGCGACGCCGAGGTCGGCCTCGCGGGCCTCGCCCGGGCCGTTGACGACACAGCCCATGACGGCGACCCGGAGCGGGACCTCCATGCCCGTGAGACCGGCGGTGACCTCCTCGGCGAGCTTGTAGACGTCGACCTGGGCGCGGCCGCAGGACGGGCAGGAGACGATCTCCAGGCCACGCTGCTTGAGGTTCAGGGACTCCAGGATCTGGTTGCCGACCTTGACCTCCTCGACCGGCGGGGCCGAGAGGGAGACCCGGATCGTGTCACCGATGCCCTGGGAGAGAAGGGCGCCGAAGGCGACCGCCGACTTGATCGTGCCCTGGAAGGCGGGACCGGCCTCGGTCACCCCGAGGTGCAGCGGGTACTCGCACTGGGCGGCGAGCTGCCGGTACGCCTCGATCATCACGACGGGGTCGTTGTGCTTGACGGAGATCTTGATGTCCCGGAAGTCGTGCTCCTCGAAGAGGGACGCCTCCCAGAGGGCGGACTCGACCAGGGCCTCGGGGGTCGCCTTGCCGTACTTCTGGAGCAGGCGGCGGTCCAGCGAACCGGCGTTGACGCCGATCCGGATCGGCGTGCCGTGGTCCTTGGCGGCGCGCGCGATCTCCTTGACCTTGTCGTCGAACTGCTTGATGTTGCCGGGGTTGACGCGGACCGCGGCGCAGCCGGCCTCGATGGCCGCGAAGACGTACTTGGGCTGGAAGTGGATGTCGGCGATGACCGGGATCTGCGACTTGCGGGCGATCGTCGCGAGCGCGTCCGCGTCGTCCTGCGTGGGGCACGCCACCCGCACGATCTGGCAGCCGGACGCCGTCAGCTCGGCGATCTGCTGGAGCGTCGCGCCGATGTCGGAGGTACGGGTCGTGGTCATCGACTGCACGGACACCGGGGCGTCGCCGCCCACCGCCACGGACCCGACCTGGATCTGCCGGCTCCTGCGCCGCTCGGCGATCTTGGTCGGAACGGACGGCATGCCGAGAGAAATCGCAGTCATCTGCTGTGCAACCCCAAGTCGTGGATCAAGGTCCGGTCCCGGAACAACGGGCTCCAGGCTTCGAGATTACGGCACGCGCGCAGGCCCGAGCACATCCCGCTCCCAAACGCACTCGAACGAAGGCGGCCCGGAACCGATGGCTCCGGGCCGCCCGCGAACTCCTCATGGCTAGGTGATTTTCACCGGGTTGACGACGTCCGCGACCAGGACGAGAAGGGTGAAGCAGACGAAGATCCCCGCCACCACATAAGCCACCGGCATCAGCTTCGCCACGTCGAAGGGGCCCGGGTCCGGGCGCTTCAGGAGGCGGGCCAGGTTGCGCCGCAGGGACTCCCACAGGGCGCCCGCGATGTGGCCGCCGTCCAGGGGGAGCAGCGGGAGCATGTTGAAGAGGAACAGGGAGAGGTTGAAGCCGGCGACCAGCATCACGAACATCGCCAGTTGCTGGGTGGCCGGGACGTCCAGGGTGAAGATCTCGCCGCCGACGCGGGCCGCGCCGACCACGCCCATCGGGGAGTCGGGGGCGCGTTTGCCGCCGTCGAAGGCCGCGTCCCAGAGGCCGGGGATCTTGCCGGGCAGGCTCGCGATGGAGTCGACGGCGTCGCCCACCCGGTCGCCCATCCATGTCACCGACTGGCCGAAGTCCTGCTGGACGATGCCGGTGGCCGCGCTGAAGCCGAGGAAGCCCGCCTTGACGTACTGCCCCTGGACGATCTGGCCGCTGGAGTCCTTCTTGGCAACCTGGTTGGTGGCGATCGTGGCGTGGAGGGTGACCTCCTCGCCCTTGCGGTCGACGATGATCGGGACCGCCTTGCCGGGGGTGGAGCGGATCAGGTCGGAGAGCCTGTTCCAGTCGTCCGTACGGACGCCGTCGAAGGAGACGATCTTGTCACCGGCCTTCAGACCGGCCGCCGCGGCCGGTGCCGCCGGGTCGCCCTTCTTGCAGGTGTCCCGGTTCTGGCTCTGCGCGATCACGCACTGGGAGACGGAGCTGACCGTCGTCGTCTGCTGGGAGATGCCGAAGCCCATCAGGACCGTGAGGAACAGCGCCACGGCCAGGATCAGGTTCATGAACGGGCCCGCGAACATCACGATGACCCGCTTCCACGGGGCGCGGGTGTAGAAGAGACGCGTCTCGTCGCCGGGCTTGAGCTCCTCGAAGGCCGCCGAGCGGGCGTCCTCGATCATGCCGCGCCAGGGCGAGGTGGAGCGCGCGGTGATCTTGCCGTCGTCGCCGGGCGGGAACATGCCGATCATGCGGATGTAGCCGCCGAACGGGATGGCCTTGAACCCGTACTCGGTCTCGCCCCTCTTCCGCGACCAGATCGTCGGCCCGAAGCCGACCATGTACTGGGGCACGCGGATACCGAAGAGCTTGGCCGTGGACAGGTGCCCCAGCTCGTGCCACGCGATCGAGACCAGCAGACCGAACGCGAAGACGACTATGCCGAGGATCATCATCAAGGTCGTCATGCACGCGCCTCCGCGGTCGCCTTCGTCGTCTGCGCTGTCAGCTCACGGGCCCGGGCCCTCGCCCAGGTCTCCGCTTCGAGGACGTCCGACACGGTCAGTGAGGTTCCCGTACCCGGTGTGCCGTGCTCCTCGACCACCCGGGTGACGGTCTCCATGATCCCGTTGAAGGGCAGCGCCCCGCTGCGGAACGCCTCCACGCACTCCTCGTTGGCCGCATTGAACACCGCGGGGGCGGTGCCCGCGAGCTCACCCACGTGCCTCGCGAGGTCGACCGAGGGGAACGCGTCATTGTCGAGCGGGAAGAACTCCCACGTCGACGCCTTGCTCCAGTCGAAGGCCGGTGCCGCGTCCGGGACGCGCTCGGGCCAGCCGAGGCCGATGGCGATCGGCCCGCGCATGTCGGGGGGCGTCGCCTGGGCGATGGTGGATCCGTCCGTGAACTCAATCATCGAGTGGACATACGACTGAGGGTGTACGACCACCTCAATGCGGCTGAAGGGAATGTCGTAGAGGAGGTGCGCCTCGATCACTTCCAGGCCCTTGTTCACCAGGGTCGCCGAGTTGATCGTGATCACCGGGCCCATGGCCCAGGTGGGGTGCGCGAGCGCGTCCTCGACGGTCACCTGCGCCAGCTCCGCCTTCGTACGGCCGCGGAACGGTCCGCCGGACGCCGTCACCACCAGCTTCCGTACGTCCGCCCGGGTACCGGCCGCGAGCGACTGGAACAGCGCCGCGTGCTCGGAGTCGACCGGGATGATCTGCCCCGGCTTGGCGAGCGCCTTGACCAGCGGGCCGCCGACGATGAGGGACTCCTTGTTGGCGAGCGCGAGGGTGCGGCCCGCCTCCAGGGCGGCGAGGGTCGGGGCGAGCCCGATGGAGCCGGTGATGCCGTTCAGGACGGTGTGACAGTCCCAGGCGGCGAGCCGGGTCGCCGCGTCGGGTCCGGCCAGGATCTCGGGCAGCGGCTCCCCCGCGCCGTACCGGCTCGTCAGCGCCTCGCGCAGCTGCGGTACGACGTCCTCGCGGGCGACCGCGACGGCCTGTACCCGCAGCCGGTGCGCCTGCTCGGCGAGGAGGGCGACCCGGCCGCCGTTGGCGGAGAGCGCGGTCACCCGGAAGCGCTCGGGGTTGCGCAGCACCAGGTCGATGGCCTGGGTGCCGATCGACCCGGTGGAGCCGAGGATCACCACGTCCTTGGGACCGCTGCCCGCCACGGGGTCGTAGACGAGATGCGGGTCGGCGAGGGGTGCTGGACTGTCGCTCATCCCTCCATTGTGGCCGTAAGGACGGTGTGTGAGGACAGCGCGTCCCCCTCGTCCCCCGGAAGGGGGGCGGCGGGGGACGCGCCGGTGTTCGCCGGTCAGCTGATCGGCCGGTGCACGTTCTCCTTCTCCGACGGCCCCGGTGTCGCGTCCGCGATCCACGGGCCCTCGCCCGACGGGTCGACGATGCCCTCCTCCAGCCAGGTGTAGGTGCCGGACATGACGCCCTTGACGAGCTTGCGGTCGAGGTCGTCGGTGTTGGTCCACAGCCGGTTGAAGAGTTCCTCGACGCGGATGCGGGCCTGGCGGCAGAAGACGTCGGCGAGCTGGTAGGCCTCGCGCCCGTGGTTGCCCTGGCCGCGCAGGAGTTCGGCGCGGACGCAGGCCGCGCTCATGGCGAACAGCTCGGCGCCGATGTCGACGATCCGGCCCAGGAAGCCCTGCTTGGTCTCCATCTTCCCCTGCCAGCGGGACATGGCGTAGAAGGTGGAGCGGGCGAGCTTGCGGGCGTGCCGCTCTACGTAGCGCAGATGCGGGGAGAGGTCGACCTCGTGTTTGAACTCGCTGTAGGAGACCGGGAGTTGACCCGGTCCGGCGACGAGCTTCGGCAGCCACTTGGCGTAGAAGACACCCGCGTTCGCGCCCGCCTTCGCCTTGTCCTGCAAGGACTTCTCGGGGTCGATCAGATCGCCGGCCACCGACAGGTGCGCGTCCACCGCCTCGCGGGCGATCAGCAGGTGCATGATCTCCGTCGAGCCCTCGAAGATGCGGTTGATACGGAGGTCGCGCAGCACCTGTTCGGCGGGGACCGCGCGTTCCCCGCGGGCGGCGAGGGAGGCGGCCGTCTCGAAGCCGCGGCCGCCGCGGATCTGGACCAGCTCGTCGGCGATCAGCCAGCCCATCTCGGAGGCGTAGAGCTTGGCGAGCGCGCCCTCGATGCGGATGTCGTTGCGGTTCTCGTCCGCCATCTGCGAGGAGAGGTCGAGGACCGCCTCCAGGGCGAAGGTGGTGGCGGCGATGAAGGAGATCTTCTGGCCGACCGCCTCGTGGTGGGCGACCGGCTTGCCCCACTGCTCGCGCGCCGCCGACCACTCACGGGCGATCTTCAGGCACCACTTGCCGGCCGCGACGCAGGAGGCGGGCAGGGAGAGGCGGCCGGTGTTGAGGGTGGTCAGCGCGATCTTCAGGCCGGCGCCCTCGGGACCGATGCGGTTCGCCGCCGGGACCCGGACCTGGTGGAAGCGGGTGACGCCGTTCTCGATGCCGCGCAGGCCCATGAAGGCGTTGCGGTTCTCGACGGTGATGCCGGGCGAGTTGGTCTCGACGACGAACGCGGTGATGCCGCCCTTGTGGCCCTCGCTCTTCGGGACGCGGGCCATCACGACGAGGAGGTCGGCGACCACGCCGTTGGTGGTCCACAGCTTCACCCCGTCGAGGACGTAGTCGTCCCCGTCCGGCACGGCGGAGGTGGCGAGACGGGCCGGGTCCGAGCCGACGTCCGGCTCGGTGAGCAGGAACGCGCTGATGTCGGTGCGGGCGCACCTCGGCAGGAACTGCTCCTTCTGCTCCTGGGTGCCGAACAGCTTCAGCGGCTGCGGTACGCCGATCGACTGATGCGCGGACAGCAGCACACCGATCGCCGGGGAGGCGGAACCGGCCAGGGCGAGCGCCTTGTTGTAGTACACCTGGGTGAGGCCGAGGCCGCCGTACTTGGTGTCGATCTTCATGCCGAGGGCGCCGATCTCCTTGAGGCCGTCGATGACCTCGTCGGGGATGCGGGCCTCGCGCTCGATCAGCGCGCCGTCGACCTTGGTCTCGCAGAAGTCGCGGAGCTTGGCGAGGAACTCCTCGCCGCGCTGTACGGCCTCCGTGGGCGGAGTGGGGTGCGGATGGACCAGGTCGAGCCGGAAGCGGCCGAGGAACAGTTCCTTGGCGAAGCTGGGCTTGCGCCACTCCTGCTCCCGGGCCGCCTCCGCGACCTCGCGGGCCTCACGTTCGGAGACGGTAGGGCGTCCAGCAGAGTCGGTTGGGCTGGCGGACATGAGGCTCACCTCGCCGCGAATCGGGATCATGGACCGTAATTGGTTACCGACGGGTGCTACCCGATCGTATGTACCCGATCCCGGGCGAGCCCACCACCCTTCATGCAGCCGTTCGGCCGATGTTGCGCCGCGGGGGCCCCTCGGGGGACGGTTCGTCCACGACCCCTCCGGCCCAGAAAAGCTGTCGAAGCGCTTCGACATACTATGGACACCCGCCCTCGCCAGAGCTAGTGTCGAACCACCCTCACACCCACCCCTGTACGTCATGCGCACTGTCGAAGCGCTTCACACCGCTGGGAGAGCTGGATGGTCACCCTCGCCGAGGTCGCCCAGCACGCCGGAGTCTCGGCAAGCACGGTGAGCTATGTCCTCAGTGGCAAGCGGTCCATCTCGACGACCACCAGGCAGCGGGTCGAGGAGTCCATCCGCGAGCTGGGCTACCACCCGAACGCGGGTGCCCGCGCGCTGGCCAGCAGCCGGTCGAACATCATCGCGCTGATGGTCCCCCTGCGCACCGACATGTACGTGCCGGTGATGATGGAGATCGCCATCGCGGTGGCCACCACGGCCCGGACGCACGGCTACGACGTCCTGCTGCTGACCGGCGAGGAGGGTCCGGACGCCGTGCGCCGGGTCACCGGCAGCGGACTCGCCGACGCCATGATCCTGATGGACGTCGAGCTCGACGACGAGCGGCTGCCCCTGCTGCGCGGCACGGACCAGCCGTCGGTCCTGATCGGGCTGCCCGCCGACACCACCGGCCTGACCTGCGTCGACCTGGACTTCAGGGCGACGGGCGCCCTGTGTGTGGAGCACCTCGCGATGCTCGGTCACCGCGACATCGCCGTCATAGGGGAGGCACCCGCCGTCTACGAACGGCACACCGGTTTCGCCGAGCGCACCCTCGACGGACTGCGCTCCCGCGCCCAGGAGTTGGGCGTACGGCTGCTGCACCGGCCGTGCGAGGGCGGGTACGACGCGATGGCCGTCACGCTCGCCCGCATCCTCGACGAGCGGCCGGGCACCTCGGGGTTCGTCGTACAGAACGAGTCGGCGGTGGAGCCGCTGCTCGCCCTGCTGCGCCAGCAGGGCCGTGCCGTGCCCGAGGACGTGTCGGTGGTGGCGATCTGCCCGGAGCAGGTCGCCGTGCAGGCCTCGGTGCGGCTGACGTCCGTCGCCATCCCGGCGCAGGAGATGGGCCGGTACGCCGTGGAACACCTGGTCGCCAAGCTCGACGGTCGCGGCACGGACGAAGTCGTGCTCATCGCACCGGAGTTGACGCCGCGGACCAGCACGGGCCCGGCGCCTTCCCGCACTTCCTGACCCCGCTCTTCGGGTGCCCCGACGGGCACCTCTCGTCCTTTCGGGAGCACCCTTCGTGAACCAGCCTGCCGAAAACCCGTCTGCCGGAAACCAGCCTGCCGGAAACCCGTCTGCCGGAGACCCGTCTGCCGAGATCCGGTCCCAGGTCAGCCTCGCGCAGTCGTCCCCCACCGTCGGCACCTTCCGTGAGCGGGACGGCGCGCTGGAGTGGAGCGGCCGCCAGGAGACCCTCCGTGTCGAGCCGTGGGGTCCGGACGCGGTCCGGGTGCGGGCCAGGCTCGGCGGCCCCGTTCTCGACGGGCTCCCCGGCGCCCTCCTCGACCGGGCGCCGGCCACCGAGAGCAGCATCAAGATCGGTGACGGAGAAGGGCAGTTGACCGTCGGCGCGCTCACCGTCGAGGTGAGCGCCGAGGGTCTGATCCGCTTTCTGCGCACCCAGGACGGCAGCGAGGTGCTGGCGGAGGAGCGCGCCCACTTCTGGTGGCCGGGCTCACGGCTGTACACCGCCGTCGGCAACGGCCATCACCGGCTGGAACAGCGCTTCGCCGCCTACGACGACGAGAAGCTGTTCGGTCTGGGCCAGCACCAGCACGGCCGCTTCGACCAGAAGGGCCTGGTCCTGGACCTGGTGCAGCGCAACGCCGAGGTCGGCATCCCGGTGCTGTCGTCGAGCCGCGGCTACACGCTGCTCTGGAACAACCCGGCGATCGGCCGGGTGGAGCTGGCGGCGAACGGGACCCGGTGGGTGGCCGACTCCGCCCGCCAGATCGACTACTGGATCACCGCGGGCACCCCGGCCGACGGGCAGCGCCGCTACAGCGCGGTGACGGGCCGTACGCCGATGCTGCCGGAGTGGGCGGCGGGGTTCTGGCAGTGCAAGCTGCGCTATCGCACCCAGGAGGAACTCCTCGCGGTGGCCCGGGAGTACAAGCGGCGCGGACTCCCCCTCTCGGCGATCGTCTGCGACTTCTTCCACTGGACGCATCTGGGTGAGTGGAAGTTCGACCTGGACGAGTGGCCCGACCCGGCGGCGATGGTCCGTGAACTGGAGGAGCTGGGCGTCAAGTTGGTGGTCAGCGTCTGGCCTTCGGTGTCACCGCTGAGCGAGAACCACCCGGTGATGGAACAGCGCGGGTACTTCATCGGCACGCAGTACGGGCCGATGGCCCACGCGGACTGGCCGGACAAGGGGGTCTCGTCGACGGTCCAGGTGGCGTTCTACGACGCGACGAACCCGGAGGCCCGGGACTTCGTGTGGTCCAAGGTGCGGGACAACTACCTTGTCCCGTACGGCATCTCGGCCTTCTGGCTGGACGCCTGCGAGCCGGAGCTGAAGCCCGGCTTCCAGGAGAACCTGCGGTACTGGGCGGGGCCCGGGCTGGAGGTCGGCAACATCTACCCGGCCGAGAACTCCCGCACCTTCCACGAGGGTCTGCGCGCCGAGGGCGAGGAGGTCATCACCCTCAACCGGTCGGCGTGGGCGGGGAGTCAGCGCTACGGCGCCGCGCTGTGGTCGGGAGACATCGGCACCGACTTCCCGACGCTGCGGCGGCAGATCGCGGCCGGACTCAACACCGCGCTGTCCGGGATCCCCTGGTGGAACACGGACATCGGCGGCTTCCACGGGGGCGACCCGGACGATCCGGCGTACCAGGAGGTCATGGTCCGGTGGTTCCAGTTCGGGGCGTTGTCGCCGCTGATGCGGCTGCACGGCTTCCGGGACCCGGGGATGCCGCTCGGTCCGGCGATGACCGGTGGACCGAACGAGGTGTGGTCGTACGGCGAGGAGGCGTACGGCGTGCTGGAGAAGTACCTGCGGCTGCGGGAGCGGCTCAGGCCGTATGTGCTGGAGGTCATGCGGGAGGCGCACGAGGAGGGGCTGCCGGTGATGCGGCCGCTGTTCCTGGAGTTCCCCGAGGACCAGGCGGCCTGGGCCGTCGACGACGCGTATCTGTTCGGGCGGGATCTGCTGGTGGCGCCGGTGCTGACCGCCGGGGCGACGGCCCGGACGACGTATCTGCCGGCGGGCGCGTCGTGGACTGACGCGTGGACCGGGGAGATGTACGAGGGTGGGGCCGCGGTGACCGTGGACGCGCCGCTGGATCGGATTCCGTTGTTTCTGCGGGACGGCAGGCGCTTGCCCGTCGGGGTGACGGAGTAGGGCACAGCGCGACCGGTTCCCCGTTCGCGAGGGGAACCGGTCGTCTTTCGCTCAGTTACGGCAGACCGAGGCCAGGGAGCGGATCAGGGCCTTGGTGTGCAGATGGTCCGGGTGCTTCTCGTGGTGGACCTCGATGACGGCGACGGCGAGTTCGGGATCGCAGGTGGGGGCCGTGCGCTCGGGCGTGGTGTCGGCCAGGGACTGGACCAGGTCCGTGTTGATGCGGTTGATCGTCTGGCGGACGACGTTCAGGTCGGGCTTGGTGGTGGGGGCTTTCTCGGGATGGGCCGTCCACTCGGCGAACAGGGCCCGCTGGACGAGCTTGTTGGCCTCGATCTGGTCGCGGAAGACGCGGCGGATCTCGTCGGGGTCGGCGCCGATCTGCCGGGCCTGGGCGGCGACCGTGTCGAGGACCTGCTGTTCGCGGGCCGGGTCGTCGATGGGGCTGTCCGTGCCCCACTTGGCGGCGGCGACCAGGTCGGCCGTGGCGAGGCGGTCGGCGGCGAGGGAGGCGACGGGCTGGAGGGGGGATGTCCACGGTGCCGCCGTCGCGGTGCCCGGCAGGGCGAGCAGTGCGGCGGCGGCGATCGCGGTGATGCCGAGGGGGGTGGGGATTCGCATGGGGGTATGAAACCCCACCCCGGTTAACGCCTCGGTCAACTGCTGCTGACACTTTCGCTGTTGACGGCGAAGTCCAGTCCGCCGGACGAGGACGTGATCTCGAAGCCGAACTGGAAGTCCCCGATCGTCACATTGCCGAACCAGCCCTTGGTGTCCTTGATCCACTTCAGGATCGGCAGCACATTGACCGTGCCGGAGCTGGAGTTGGACGTGCGGACGAACGAGAACACGTCGTTGGAGCCGTTGTTGCCCTTGTAGACGGTCCAGGAGTGGCCGCCCAGGGTGAGGCTCCCCTGCGAGGTGCCGAGCGGACCGACGGCTCCGGTCTTGTTCATCCAGAGCATGATCTCGTACTTGTAGCCGGTGTCCCAGATGTCGTACGACGTGTTGTACGCGCCGGACGACGGGACGGAGACGTTGTAGCTGCTGGAGAGCGAACCGAGCGAGGTGATCGACTTGTTGATCACCTTCTTGGCGTTGGGGTAGGACTTGATGCCGCCGGTGTTGGGGTGGTTGGCGTTGACGCCCCAGTTGGTGCCGGAGTTGGCCCAGATGCACTGGGCGCCGGCGCCGGAGCCCCAGATGTTGTTGTAGAGGGTGTAGCCGTTCAGGGTGGTGTTGCCGTACTGGGCGCAGGAGCTCCAGACGGCGGCCGAGGCGGGGGCGGAGGCGAGGCCGACGGTGGCGCCGAGGGCCATCGCCGGGGCCAGCACGGCCATGGTGATCCGCTGCTTCCGGGTGTGTGTTGCCATGGTGTCCCTTCCATGGGTGGGGGGAATTGCGGGGGTGGCTACCACGCCCCCAGGGTGAGGACGTGGTCTTCTCCGGCGACCAGGTCGATCGGCAGGGCGCCGGAGGAAGTACGGAGGTCGACGCGGTGGGTCCGGGTGGGGCGGATCACCACCGTGGTCTCGTCTGGGTTCCAGGTGAGATCGACATCCGCCCCGAAGCGGGTGCGGACACAGTGGAGTCGACCGGTCGGGTACGCCGCCGGGAGCGCCGGCAGCAGGACCAGCCGGTCGGGTGTGGACTGCACGAGCATCTCGACGAGCACGGCGGGCAGGGTGTGTGCCGCGTCGGCGTTGTAGACGTCACGGTCGGGGTAGTGGGCGCTCATCAGGGAGGTGTGGAAGAAGTCGCCCTCGAGCACCTGGCCGAGGGCGTGCGCGACCCGTTCGCCGTCGCGCAGCCGGGCCGCGACCAGGGCGTGGTGCAGATGCCCGTGGGCCGAGTCGTTCTCGGCGCCGCGCAGTTCGAGGGCCCGGTGGGCTGCGGCGGCGAGTTCCGGGGTGTCGTACGGGTTGATCTCGTCGAGCGGCCAGACACCGTAGAGATGGCTGAGATGGCGGTGGTCGTAGGTGTCCTCCAGGCCTGGCCAGGCCCATTCGGCCAGCGCGCCGTCGGGGTTGATCCGGTGCGGGGGCAGCCGGTCCGCGAGCGCGCGCCAGCGGTCCGCGTCGGGGGTGTCCGGGCGGTAGCCGGCGGCGGTCAGCAGCGCGTGCCGGGCGGCCGAGAGGTCCATCGCCGCGTTGATCGCACCCCAACTGGCGTTCGCGGGACGGTTCTCGGGCGAGTAGGAGGGGACGACCACCAGTCGGCCGTCCGGGTCCGTACGGCTGAGGAAGTCCTCGTAGAACAGGGCGACTCGGGCGAGGGCGTCGGCCGTACGGGGGTCGTGCTCGCCGCGGGTCTCGTCATGGTCGACGAGCGGCTTGAGCAGCCAGTCGGCGCCCGCCGTCCACAGGTGGAGCGGGTACTCCCGGCTGAAGTGGTACGACAGCCCGGACTCGCCGTCGGTGTGGGCCGGGGCGACGACTCCACGGGCGCCGAAGACCGTGCGCGCGTTCTCGGCCCAGTCGTCGAGCTGACGGTGGATCAAGGCTGCCAGGGACGCGGTCACTTCGGGGAGGGCGGTCGCCGCGGGGGACGCCGTCTGGAGGTTGAGGTTGGCGTCGTTGGTGAAGGCGCCGGACCAGGCGGTGTTCCAGTCGCCGGTCCACAGACCGGTGAGACGGGGCGGGTTGACGCCGCTCGCGGAGAGCAGGTGGTAGCGGCCGGCGGCGAACAGGCGCTCCAGGAGGGCGGGGCTCTCCGGGTGCTTCTCCAGCAACTCGGAGCCGGGAAGGGCACGTTGGACCGGGTCGGCGTCGAGGTCGAGGGTCACCCGCTCGTAGGCGGTGCGATGGAGAGCGGTGTGCCGGGCCAGCAGCCGGTCGTACGACTCCTCGCCCGGCACCCCTCCCGGCTCCGCGCCGCTCGCGGCCAGTTGGCGCAGGGCGTCGCCGTGGGCGGTCGTGTCCAGCTCGCCGGTGTGGCGCAGGACGCGGGTGAGGAGGAGCACGGAGTCGGCGCCGGTGACCTCGAGGCCCGGCGGTGTGAGGGCCGCCCGGCCGCCGGTGACCACGACGAGGGTCAGGCCGGTGTAGGCGGTGTCGCTGTCGGGGTAGCGGACGCGCAGGGTGAGCAGGGCGCCCTCGGGGGTGAGGACGGCGCCGTCACCGACGGCGAGACCCGTGGGGGCGTTCGAAAGCCGGTGGTCCAGGGCGATGTGCAGGTGGGCGGCGGTGACCCGCTGGACGATCACGTCGTCGGCGCGGGAGACGAAGACACGGCTGGTCCAGCCTTCGCAGCCCTCCCGTACGACACCGGTGGCGAAGTCGACGGACCGGCGGTAGCAGTGCGGTTCCTCGCCGGGGGCCCTGCGCAGGCGTACCTGGAAAGCGGGATGGAAGGGCTGCACCCACTGCAGGTCGCGGCCGTCGGTGAAGGTCTCGGCGGCATACGGTTCGCCGGCCAGCAACTGGTCCTGCAACGAGGACAGTCGGTCGGCGAGCCGGGGCGGGCGGGCGCTCTCGCCGCCGTTGGGGCGGACCAGGGTGTGGTGGGTGACGACGACCCGCTCGTCGTCCGGTCCGCCGAACACGAGGGCGCCGTGGTGGCCGTTGCCGCTCAGGAAACCGTCCTCCCAGCGGGCGGCGGGGGCGGGTTCCCAGGTGCCGTGGACGACGGGGGCGGGGCTGTGCGCGGGGTTGTTCATGAGCGCAACACCACCACGCCGTACCGGTCGAGGGTGAGCCGCCCCGCCACAACCGTGTCCGTCAGCAGATCACGACGGCTGCCCGGCACCTCCACGGTGACCGGCTCGCGCCCGTGGTTGAGGACGAAGAGCAGGTCACCACGGCGGACCGCCTCGACCTGGTCGGGCAGACCGGGCAGGACGGGACGGACGCCGGCCTCGGCGGCGATCCCGGCGAGGAGGGCGCACAGGGCGTCCGGCTCGGGAAGCGTGGAGAGATACCAGGCCCCTCCCCTGCGCAGTACGGCGGGCAGTCCGTCGAGCTCGCCGCCCTTGTAGAGGACCTCCGCCGAGGCTTCCTCGTCCTTCTCGATCTCCTCCGACCACAGGGTCCCGAGGAAATCGTCGGTCTCGACGTACTCGTCCTCGTCCAGCGGCCACCACTCGTGCAGGGTGCGGATGCCGAACAGGTCGCGCAGCCGCGCGTCCATGCCGCCGGTGCGCACCCGGTCGTCCTCGTCGGCGATGCCGGTCAGGAAGCCGCTGACGAGGGTGCCGCCGCCGCGCACATATGCGACGAGGTTGTCGATCGCCGCGTCCGTGAGGAGGTACGACTGCGGGACGACGACCAGCCGGTAGCCGGTGAGGTCGTGCTCGGGGTGGGCGAAGTCGGTGGTGAGGTGGGCCTGCCAGAGGGCGCGGTGCCAGGCGGTGAGGACCTGGGCGTGGTCGACGCGAGTGGAGAGGCGGCCTTCGTGGGCGCCGGCCCACCAGGAGTGCCAGTCGTGGAGGATCGCAATGTCGTTGGGCGAGTGACTGTCCGTCACCTCCGCTCCGATGCGGGCGAGTTCGGCCCCGAGCCGCTTCACCTCCTGGTACGTCCGCCCCCGCTCCCCCGCGTGGCCGACCATCCCCGAGTGGAACTTCTCGGCGCCCTGCCTCGACTGCCGCCACTGGAAGTAGCAGACGGCGTCGGCGCCACGGGCGACGGCCTGCAGGGACCAGAGCCGGTTGAGGCCACGGGGCTTGGGGTGGTTCACACCCCGCCAGTTCACCGGTCCCGCCGCCTGCTCCATGAGCATCCAGGGCCCACGGGCCTGCGAGCGGGTCATGTCCTGTACGAGAGCGCCCTGTTGGGCGCCCAGCGGGTCACGGGGGTCGGGATAGAGGTCGACGGAGACGACATCCTCCTCCTCGGCCCACCGCCAGGCGTCCTGGCCGACCCACAGCGGCATGAAGTTGGTGGTGACCGGGATGTGCGAGGGCGAGTGCCGGCGGACGATGTCACGCTCGGCGACGTAGCACTCCAGGAGCATGTCGGAGGTGAACCGTTTGAAGTCCAGCACCTGCCCGGGATTCTTCAGGTAGTGCGCGTGGCGCGGCGGCAGGATCTCCTCCCAGTCGCCGTAGCCCTGGCTCCAGAAGGCCGTGCCCCAGGCGGAGTTGAGCGCGTCGAGGCTGCCGTGTCTCTTCCGCAGCCACCCCCGGAACCGGGCGGCGGCCTCGTCGCCCCAGTCATGGGTGCAGTACTCGTTGTTGATGTGCCACATGGTGAGGGCGGGATGACCGCCGTAACGGGCGGCCAGGTCCTCGGTGATGGCGGCGGCATGGCGGCGGTACACGGCGCTGGAGTGCGAGAAGTGCTGGCGCCCGCCCCACCACTCGGTACGGCCGTCCTCGTCGCGGGGCAGGGTCTCGGGGTGCAGCCGGCCGAGCCAGGGCGGGGGCGAGGAGGTGGGCGTGGCGAGGACGACGCCGATGCCATTGCCGTGCATCAGGTCCATGAGGGTGTCGAGCCAGCCGAACTCCCGCTGACCCGGGCGGGGTTCGAGCCTGGACCAGGAGAAGACGCCGAGGGTGACGGAGTTGACCCCGGCCGCCTTCATCAACCGGACGTCCTCGTGCCAGGTCTCCTCCGGCCACTGCTCGGGGTTGTAGTCGCCGCCGAAGAGGATCCGGCCGCGGGTGGCGTCGCCGAGGCCCGGCATCAGACGGGCTCCCCGTACTGGATGCCGCGCCCGTTGGTGGCCAGGTAGACCCGCCCGTACACCCGCGGGTCGCCGGTGACGGTCTCCCCGATCCACCCCCACTGATGCCGGTCGTCGTTGACGCGTACCCAGCTCCTCGCGCCGTCGTCGGAGCGGTACACGGCGGTGATGGTCTCGGTCGAGCCGACCATGTAGAGCGCCGGGTAGTCGGCACCGTCGGCCGCCTTGCCGAAGCCGAGGGTGTACGAGGCCCAGCAGCTGGCGACCTTGGAGAAGGTGAGCCCGCCGTCCGTGGACCGGTACAGCCCGTTCCACTTGCCGGAGAGCCACAGGTCACCGGATCTGCCCGGCGCCGCGACCAGCTCGAACTGGCTGTCCCCGGCGGGCAGCCCACCGGCACGCTCCGTGAAGGAGAGTCCACTGTCAGTGCTGGCGAGTACCTTTCCCGTATCGGTGTCGTACGCGTAGAAGAGCGTCGGGTCGGCCGGGTCGGCGACCGGCGTGGCGCCCTTCGGGAAGGAGGAGATCTCGGTCCAGGTGGCCCCGCCGTCGACGGACCGGTGGGCGGCGTACTTGGTGCCGTCCCAGTGCACGAAGGACCACAGCAGCACGGTGCCGTCGGCGTTGACGGCGATCGGCCCCGGAGCGTCCTTGGCGATGGCGGGCTGACCCGCGAAGGGCGTCCAGGTTCGTCCACCGTCGTTCGAGTAAGCCCCGTTGCCGTGGTCGCCGAACCCGGTCCGCACGACATACGCCGGTCTGCCGGCGGCCTGCGCGAGTCCCGTCGCCGACCCGAACACGGGATTCGCCGCCATGCCGCGGGAGGGCGAGGCGGTGAGCCGCTCGTGGTACATCACGCCGACGTCCCCGAGCCCGCTGATCAGGTGCGCCCGACCGACCGGCGGCGAGATCAGCAGGCGTACGGAGGTCTCCTCCAGACCGCGGATCTCCGGGGCCCAGTGCGTGAGGTCGCGGGTGGCGTAGAGGGTGGCGCCGGTCCCGTACACGATGTGCCGGGAGTCGTACGGGTCGACGGCGACGGCCTGGATCCACCAGCCGAACTTGGGCCGGTCGGCGCCGAAGGTGAGGAACGGCGTCTCGGACACGTCGAGGACCGCGGTGTCCTTCAGGGACGTCCAGGTGCGGCCGCCGTCCGTGGTGCGGTACAGGGTGTCGACGGCCGCCCAGCGGTCGTTGGTGGAGACGACCACGGTGCCCGGCCGGCGGGCGTCGACGGCGACCCCGCCGTACCCGAAGGTGTCGGCGGAGCCCTCGTCCGTGGTCCCGCCGGGCCGCACCGGCGTGACCTCGGTCCATCCGCCGGTGGGCACGGAGAGCTTGTGCACACTGCCGGCGGACTGCCCGTTGGGGCCGGGCGCGTCGGCGTAGGTGACGTACAGGTCGCGGGTGTGGCAGTCGTAGGCGGCGCGGATCGGCACCTTGGCGGCGGTGCCGGCGGGCTGCCCGGGCACGGCTTCCCAGGACGTCCCGTCCACGGTGCGGAACAGGTTGGCGGAGGTCCCGCCCCCGTCCCCCCACCCGGCGTAGACGGCCCGCCCGACGGCGACGAGGAGGACGACACCCTGGCCGTCGGCGCTCGGCGTGCCCGGAAAGCCGCCGGCGGCCGCCCAGGTGGCGCCCCGGTCGGTCGACCTGAGCAGCCCGTCGTGCCGGGTCCCGAGCCACAGGGTGTCGCTGTCGCGAGGGTCGACGAGCAGCCGCTCCCCGGCCCCCCGCCCGTCCTCGTTGGCCCCGAGCCTCACGTTCAGATCGGTGCGGCTCCAGGTGGCGCCCCGGTCGTCGGACCGCAGCACGGCCCCGTTGCCTGCCCAGGACTGGGCGTAGGTGCCGAGGGCGAGGTAGACCCGGTCCGGATGGGCGGGATCGACGGCGATGGCCTCGACCCCGAGCAGATTCCAGTCGTCCCAGCCGAGGTGATCGGTGAGCGGAGTCCAGCGGGCGGCGCGGTCGTCCCAGCGGTAGGCGCCGCCGATGTCGGTCCGGGCGTAGGCGAGGCCTCGGACGGACGGGTGGAAGAGCACGCCGGTGACGAATCCGGTGCCGCCGATGACGGCGTTGCGCCAGCGGTAGGCGGGGACGGCGGAAGCAACCCCAGCTGCTTGCGCGTGGCCGGGCAGAAACGGTACGGCGGCGACCGCAGCGGCAGCAGCGGCACCACCAAGAACGGCACGACGACTCAGATGGGACATGCCCATGACATACCTCGCTCTTTGATCAGGGGGTGGGGGACCTACCTCAGGGGCGCGGGGAACTGCGCGACCAGCCACTCCCGACCCGCAGCCGCCGTCGGACAACAGCCCCCACCTCAATAGGCGCCGGTCACCCCTTGACCGCGCCGGTCAGCATCCCCTTCTTGAAATGCCGCTGCACGAAAGGCGAGAGCACGGCCACCGGCAGCAGAGCCATCACCATCACCGCCATCTGGACGGCAAGCCCCGACAGCTGCCCCGTCCGGATCGCCTGCCCCAGCCCCACCGGCGCCTGCTGCTTCTGCACCAGCTGGATCATCACGTTCTGCAGCGGCATCATGTTCTGGTCGTTGAGATAGAGCGACGCGTTGAACCAGGCGCTCCAGTAGCCGACCGCGTAGAACAGGGTGATGACCGCCAGCACGGCCCGGGACAGCGGCATCACGATCTGCCACAGGATCCGGAAGTCCCCGGCCCCGTCGATCCGCGCGCTGTCGATGAGTTCCTGCGATATCCCCGTGAAGAACCCGCGCAGCACGAGGATGTTGAAGACACTGATCGCGCTCGGCAGGATCAGCGCGAGATACGAGTCCGTCAGCCCGAGCGACTGCACCAGCAGATACGTCGGGATGAGTCCGGCGCTGAAGAACATCGTCGCCAGCAGAAGCATCAGGATCCACCGGTGCCCGAGCGACCCGGTCCGCGAGAGCCCGTACGCGCACAGCACCGACACCGTCATCGAGAACAACGTGCCGACCAGCGTGATCAGCACGCTGATGATCGCGGCGCGGGTGACCTGGCCCCCGCTCAGCAGCTCCTTGTAGGCGATGAGGGTGATCCCCTTGGGCACCATCACCAGGCCGCCGGCCTCGCTGATGGTCTTCCGGGACGACAGACTGGTGACCACGACGATCCACAGCGGGAACAGGATGCCCAGACAGGCGAGTGAGAGGACCAGTCCCTTGCCTGCGAGCCCGACCTTGCCGGGCTCCTCCTCCCACACCGGGCGGGGCGGGGCCGCCCACCGTCCCCGGCCGGGGGCCGCGGGCTCGCGCGTGGGCTTGTCGATGACGGCGCTCACTTCTGGTACACCCCCTGCTCGCCCATGAGATGGGCCACCTTGTTCGCGGCGAGGACCAGTCCGATGCTGACGACGCCCTTGATGAGACCGGCGGCGGCCGCGTAGCTGAAGTCCTGGTTGCGGACGCCGTTCCACCACACGAAGGTGTCGAGCACCTCCCCGGCTCCGGGTCCCACGGCGTCGCGCTGGAGCAGGATCTGCTCGAAGCCGACGGTCAGCGCGTCGCCCACGCGCAGCACCAGCAGCAGGGCGATGACCGGCCGCAGCGCCGGCAGGGTGACGTGCCACATCCGGCGCCAGCGCCCGGCGCCGTCCATCGCGGCCGCCTCGTACAGGTCCGGCGGGACCGAGGCCAGCGCGGCGAGGAAGACGATGATCCCCCACCCGGCGTCCTTCCAGACGCTCTGCGCGGTGATGAGGAACTTGAAGGTCGACGGGTCGGTCATGATGTTCAGCCCGTCGAAGCCGTGTTGGCGCAGCAGCTGCGACAACAGCCCGGCGCCGCCGAACAGTTGCTGGAACACGGCGATGACCAGCACCCAGGAGAAGAAGTGCGGGAGGTACAGGATCGCCTGGGAGAGCGCCCTGACCCGGGGCCGGACCACGCTGTTGATGAGCAGCGCGAGCAGGATCGGGATCGGGAAGTACAGCACGAGCTGGACGAAGAACAGGACCAGTGTGTTCTGCACCGCGTTCCAGAACGCCGAGTCGGCGAAGATCTGCTGGAAGTTCTCCAGGCCCACCCAGGGGCTGTGCAGGATCGCGACGACGCCGTTGTCGCTGACGTAGGGGTCGTAGTCCTGGAAGGCGACCACGTTGCCGAGGATCGGCAGGTAGTTGAAGACCAGGAGCAGAACGACGGCGGGGACGGTCATCAGGATCAGGAGCCGGTCGCGCCGGAACCTGAGCCGGAAGGCCGGCTTGTCCGGCACCTTCTTCTCCCGGGAACCGGTGGCGCCGCCGGACGCCACCGGGGCCTTCACCGGCGTAGTGGCCTCGGCGCTGCTCCGAGGCACCGTGCTGTGGGACACGGCGGTTCTCCTTGCGTCGGTGCCGGGGTCAGCTCGCCGCCGAGCCGTTGTCGTCGAGGAGCTTCTTGTACCAGTCGCGCAGCCGGTCCCCGCCCTTCGCCTTCCAGTCGGAGATGAACTGCTGCATGTCGCTGATCTTCTTGTGCCCGCGGACGATGTCGTCCTCCAACTGCTCCATGTCGTTGGTGAGGTTGGTGAAGCGGTTGGGCTCGACGATCTGGAGGCCCCAGAAGGACGACTTCTTGGTGAAGGCGCCCATCCGCTGCTGCCACTCGACCATCCCCTTGGTGTAGTCGGGGAAGTCGGGGTGGGCGATGGTCGCGGCGGGGCTCGCGACCATGACGTAGGCGTTGGAGACCTCGTTGTTGCCCTTGTCGGTCTTGACCGGGACACCGTCCTTCAGGGTGTAGTCGGTGCCCTCGACGCCGTAGTTGGTCATCATCCACTCCTTGGTGCCGTACGGCGCCGCGGTGAGGTTGGCGACGGACAGCACGTCGTGGATGACGGACGGGGAGGCCTTCTTGTTGATGAAGGCGAAGATTCCGGCCGGGTTCGCGGCCCACAGCACGGGGTTGCCGCCGTCGTGGCCCCAGAGGTCCATGCCCCAGACCTTGAAGCCGGGGTTCTGGGCGGCCTGGATGGCCTGCTGGCCGTACCAGTTGGAGATGTCGTTGTTCCAGATCAGGAACTCGCCCGCGGCGAACTTGGAACTGGGGTCGGTGGCCTGGCTCTTGCCGAGGTAGAAGTCGGGGTGGACGTACTGGGCGGCGAACAGCTTGCGCGTCCACTCCAGCGCTTCGAGGTACTCCGGGGTCTCCATGCGGTGGGTCATCCTGCCGTCGACCATGGTCCAGCTGAGCGACTTCTCGCCGCCGCTGATCACCCCGAAGGTGTTGAAGGCGGTCCACTTCATGTCGCCGCAGGCCCACCGCTTGGCCCTGGCGTTGGTGATCTCCTTGGCCAGGGACATGAACTCGTCGGCGGACTTGGGGACTTGGTAGCCCTGCTTGTCGAAGACGTCCTGCCGGTAGAGGGGCACGATGTTCTGGACGTACGAGGCCGGCATCGGCAGGCCCATCAGCTTGCCGCCGAAGATGGACCGCTGCCAGGCGTCGGTGGGGATCGCCGCGAGGTTCGGGTAGTCCTTGACCTTGTCACCGGACAGGTACGGGCCGAGGTCGGCGAACTTGCCGATGATGGCGCTGGGTATCTTCGCGGTCATGTTCCAGCCCGGGATGACCACCACGTCCGGGATGTCGCTGGAGGCGAGGACCGCGCCGAGCTTCTGGTCGTAGGTGTTGCCGTCCTGGTTCTGCCACTGGACGTCGACGCCGATCATGGCGTTGGCCGCGGTGTAGTAGGCGCAGTTCTGCTTCGGCGGTGAGCCCCAGAACGGCGACATGATGGTGACCTTGCCGCCCTTGCCGAGCTTCTCGGGCACCGAGGTCTTGAGGGTGGCCACGTCGAGCTTGCCGGTGAAGCCCATGGACGAGCCGTTCTTCGACGGGATGTCCGGCGTCACCACGTTGCTGGCCACATGGGCCGGGAGGATCTTCTTCGCGTTCTTGCCGGACGTCGTGCCCCCGCCCGACCCGCTCTCCGAGCCCCCGCAGGCGGCAAGCAACGGCATCCCGCCCGCGACCGCCGCCGTGGCGACGGCGGTTGATGCGAGGAAGCTTCTTCGGCTCGGTCCGGAGGAGCCGGAAGCGGGGGAAGCGGCGTTCGGCGTCATTGCGTCAACCCTTCGTGGCGCACCAGGACACCCGGCGGTGGCCGTCGGCTGCGGTGTCTTGAGTGGAACTGGCTGAGCTGAAGCGGACCTCCGACGCATATCGAATGGTTCCGTAGTCGAAGCGCTTCGATGTTGCTGTGAGGTTAAGTGAACGCCTGGGGGTGCACAAGGGTCGATTCCAAGATTCCTGCGTGCTCTCACACCCGACCTGTTCTTATGCGCCGCATGAACTATCCATGCCTGTCTCTTGACACCCACCCATGCGTCGAATGAGCATCGAAGCGCTTCGAAAGTGCTCCGTCGCTCCATCGCAAGGGGATCCCCACGTGACCGAACAGACGCCGTCCACGCCTCCGTTCCGCGACCCGCACCTGCCGTTCGCGAAGCGCATCGACGACCTGTTGGGGCGGCTGACGCTCGACGAGAGGATCTCCTTCCTCCACCAGTACGCGCCGGCCGTGGACCGCCTCGGCGTCGCCGCCTGGCGCACCGGCCAGGAGGCCCTGCACGGCGTGGCCTGGATGGGTCCCGCCACGGTGTTCCCGCAGGCGGTGGGCCTCGGCGCCACCTGGAACACGGATCTCGTACGCCGTGTGGGAGAGGCCGTCTCCAAGGAGGTCCGCGCCCTGCGGGCCAAGGACGACCGGGTGGGCCTCAACGTCTGGTCCCCCACGGTGAACCTGCTGCGCCACCCCCTGTGGGGCCGCAACGAGGAGGGCTACTCGGAGGATCCGAAGCTCACCTCCGCCATCGCCACCGCCTACACCCGCGGTCTGCGCGGCGACCACCCCACGTACTGGCGCACGGCCCCCGTCCTCAAGCACTGGCTGGCCCACAACAACGAGACGGACAGGGCGACCTCGTCGTCCTCGGTCCGCCCGCGCGTGCTGCACGAGTACGATCTGCGCGCCTTCCGCGAGACGGTCGAGGCGGGGGCGGTGGCCGGCGTCATGCCGGCGTACAACCTGGTCAACGGCCGCCCCAACCACGTCTCCCCGTATCTGCGCGAGCAGCTGCGCGCGTGGACGGACGAGCATCTGCTGGTCTGCTCGGACGCGGGCGCGCCCTCCAACCTGGTCGACTTCGAGCACTATCACGACACCCACGAGGAGGCCACGGCGGCGGCGCTGCGGGCCGGCGTCGACAGCTTCACCGACCACGGCACCGACAGCGCGCAGATCGTGGCGCGGGTCAAGAAGGCGTACGAGCAGGGCCTGTTGACGGAGGCCAACATCGACGCCGCCGTCCGCCGTCAGCTCTCCGTCCGCTTCCGCCTCGGCGAGTTCGACCCGCGTTACGACCCCCACGCGGGCGTCCACGACTTCGACACCCCGGCCCACCGCGCGCTCGCACGGGAGGCCGCCGAGCAGTCGATCGTGCTGCTGAAGAACGACGGTGTGCTGCCCCTCGCCCCCGACACCCGGGTCGCGGTGGTCGGTCTGCTGGCCGACGAGTGCAAACTCGACTGGTACAGCGGCACGTTGATCCACCGCTCCACTCCCCTGGAGGGTCTGTACGAGCAGTTCGGCGCCGAGCGCGTGGAGTTCGCGGAGGGTGTGGACCGGGTCCGGCTGCGGACGTCGTCGGGCGACTTCTTCCATGTCCCCGCGGTGGACGCCGACGACCAGGTGCGCGGAGCCGAGGGCGCCCTGGACCCGGCCCTGCTCGCCGGCCGCACCGACCTCCCGCCCCTGACCACCGGCCCGACCGGCACCGAACTCGCCCTGATCGACTGGGGTGACGGCGTTCTCACCCTGCGCGCTCCCGACGGCCGCTATCTCTCGGTCGCCGACGACGGGTACGTACGCGCCTCCGCCGACCAGCCCGGAGGCTGGATCGTCCAGGAGACCTTCCGCCTGGAACGCCACGGGAACGGTCACCTCCTCAGGCACATCGGTACCGGTCGCCATGTCTGTGTCGCCGCCGACGGTGTGAGGGTTGCCGATGCGGATCCGGAATCCGGCGCGCGGCCGGAAGTCCTGGAGCTGATCATCACCGAGCGGGGCGAGCAAGCGGTGCGGCGGGTCGCCGAGCAGGCCGACGTGGTCGTGGTCGTGGCGGGCAACGACCCGCACATCAACGGCCGCGAGACCGAGGACCGTACGACCCTGCGCCTCCCCGCCCACCAGGAACGCCTCCTGCGCGCGGCCCGCGCCGCGAACCCGCGCACGGTACTGGCCCTGGTCTCGGCCTACCCGTACACCGTCGCCACCTCCGCCCTTCCCGCGGCCCTGTGGATGTCCCACGGCGGCCAGGCGGCGGGCACCGCACTGGCCCGCGTCCTGTCCGGCGAGGTCTCCCCCGCCGGCCGCCTCCCGCAGACCTGGTACGAGAGCGACGGCGACCTGCCCGACCTCCTCGACTACGACGTGATCGGTGGCCGCCAGACGTATCTGTACTTCGAGGGCACACCCCTGTTCCCGTTCGGACACGGCCTGTCGTACGCGACCTTCTCCTACGGCGACCTGGTCACGCGGGTGGACGGCTCCACCCTGCACGTGACCTTCACGGTCACCAACACCGGGGACATCACGGCCGACGAGGTCCCCCAGCTCTACGCCCGCGCCGTGGAACCGACGGTCCCCCGCCCCCGGCGCGAACTCCTGGCCCACAGCCGCACCACGCTCGCCCCCGGCGAGCGGAGGACCCTCTCCTACGAAGTCCCGCTCTCCGCCTTCGAGTTCTGGGACGTGGCCCGGGGCGGGTGGCGCCGGGAACCGGGCCCGTACGAGCTCCTGGCCGGCGCCTCCAGCGAGGACGTGCGGCTGCGTACGACGGTCCTGCTGGACGGTGAGCCGCACGCTCCGCGCCCGGTGCTCCTCCGCGGCCTGGACGCGGCCGACTTCGACGAGCAGAGCGGTGCCGCCCTCGTCGACCGGACGAAGACGGCGGGCGACGCGGTGACCCCGGAGCCGGACCGGGTGGCCGAACTGCTCTACCGCGACTGCGACCTGGGGAACGGTGTCACGGAGGTGCGGGTGACCGTGGCGGGCGAGGGCACGGTCGAACTCTCCCTGGACGGCGGCGCCGTACTGGCCGCACTGGAGCTGAAGGACGCCACACCCTCCCCGTACGACTACACCACCCTCACGGCCGGCGTCGTCGCCGAGGGCGTGCGGGACGTACACCTCAGGCTGCGCGGCCCGCTGCGGCTCGCGCACGTCGGCTTCTCCGGTTGAGGGTCCGGACCGGCCGACGGACAGAAGGGGCCCGGCACCGGAAGGCATCGGTGCCGGGCCTCTTCGAGGAGCTTACATGAAAACGATTGTCGTTAACTAGGCCGGTCGGCCGGCGACCGGCTAGAGGGCGAGTCCGGTGAGGACCAGCACCCGCTCGTAGGTGTAGTCGTCCATCGCGAACTTCACGCCCTCGCGGCCGACGCCGGACTGCTTGGCGCCGCCGTACGGCATCTGGTCGGCGCGGTAGGAGGGCACGTCGCCGATGACCACGCCGCCCACCTCCAGGGCGCGGTGGGCCCGGAAGGCGGCCTGCAGGTCATGGGTGAACACGCCTGCCTGGAGGCCGTACTTGGAGGAGTTGACGGCGGCGAAGGCCGCCGCCTCGCCGTCCACCTTCTGCACGGTGAGGACGGGCCCGAAGACCTCCTCGCAGGAGATGGTGGTGTCGGCCGGTACGTCGGTGAGGACGGTCGGCGCGTAGGAGGCGCCGTCACGGTCGCCGCCGGTGAGCAGGGTCGCGCCCGCCTCCACCGCCTCCTTCACCCACGACTCGACGCGCTTGGCCGCGTCCTCGCTGACCAGCGGGCCGACGTCCGTCTTGTCGTCGCTCGGGTCGCCGGTGACCTGGGCCTCCACGGCGGAGACGATGCGCGGCAGCAGCCGGTCGTACACCGACGCGTCGGCGATGACCCGCTGCACGGAGATGCAGGACTGGCCGCCCTGGTAGTTGGAGAAGGTGGCGATACGGGTGGCGGCCCAGTCGAGGTCCGCGTCGGAGGCGTAGTCGCCGAGGACGACCGCGGCACCGTTGCCGCCGAGCTCCAGCGTGCAGTGCTTGCGCGGCACCGAGTCCATGATCGAGTAGCCGACCTTCTCGGAACCGGTGAAGGAGATCACCGGCAGCCGCTCGTCCTGGACCAGGGCGGCCATCCTGTCGTTGGCGACCGGGAGGATGCTCCAGGAACCGGCCGGAAGCTCGGTCTCGGCGAGCAGGTCGCCGATGATCAGCCCGGAGAGCGGCGTGGCGGGCGCCGGCTTCAGGATGATCGGCGCGCCGGCCGCGATCGCGGGGGCGATCTTGTGGGCGCAGAGGTTGAGCGGGAAGTTGAAGGGCGCGATACCGAGGACGACGCCCTTGGGGAAGCGGCGGGTGAGGGCGAGGCGCCCCTGACCGCCGAGGTCGGTGTCGAGCCGCTGGGCCTCACCGCTGTTGAAGCGCCGGGCCTCCTCGGCCGCGAACCGGAAGACGGACACGGCCCGGCCGACCTCACCGCGCGCCCACTTGATCGGCTTGCCGTTCTCGGCGGAGATCAGCCGGGCGATGTCCTCGGTGCGCTCGACGAGACGCCGGCTGACGTGGTCGAGGGCGGCGGCGCGGACATGGGCGGGGGTGGCCGCGAACTCGTCCCGTACGGCGTGGGCGGCGGCGACGGCCTCCTCGACCTGGGCGTCCGTCGGCACGCTCACCTTGGCGACGAGCCGGCCGTCCCACGGGGAGGTGACGTCGAAGGTGTCCTCGCCGGAGGCCTGGCGGCCGGCGAGCCAGAAGGCGGTGGTGGAGGTCATGTGCGAGTCCCGGCCCTTCGGCGGTAGGGGTGTGTGCAGGGCTTTCGAGTCCCACGGTAGGCGGGTGGGACTGAGGGTGTGTTTGGCCGGAGTGGAGCAGTAGGACGAACGAGGGCGCCTGTTTGGCACCCCGGAAGCAAGGCCGGCCCGTCCGGCGCGCAGGCCTACTCGGCCGACGTCGCCTTCAGGGCCAGCCACAGCTCCATCCGTACATCCGGATCGTCCAGCGACCGCCCCAGGATCTCCTCGACCCGCCGCATCCGGTACCGCAGGGTATGGCGGTGCACCCCCAGATCCGCGGCCGCCGCGTCCCACTGCCCATGCCGCGACAGCCACGCCCGCAGCGAGGCCACCAGATCCCCCCGCCCGGTCGCGTCATGCTCGTACAGCGGCCGCAGCAGCCCGTCCGCGAACGCCTTCACCGCGTCGTCGGCCAGCAACGGCAGCACGGACCCCGCCGCCAGCTGCTCATGCTCCACGTACGCCCGCCCGCGCCGCCGGGCCACCGACAGGGCCTGCTCCGCCTGCTTGTACGCCGCCGCGGCCGCGATCGGGCCGACCGGCGCCGACACCCCCACGACCAGCTCCTCCTCGTCGCTCCCGCCCCCGGCGGAGGCACCGGCCCGCGCCGCCTCCACCGCGGCCGCGTACTCCCCGCACGCGGCGACGCCCGCACCCCCGTCCGCCGCGAGCACCACCAGCCGCGCCCCTTCCCCCTCCCCCTCGGGCACCACCAGCACGGCCTCCCCGGCCCGCGCCCCGGCGGACTCCACGATCTCGGCGAGCGCGGCGAGCGCGTCACCCTCCGCGCCGGCGGCCGGTTTCGCACCCCCCGCCGGCGCGTGCGAGTCCACCGACATCCGTACGGTCCCCGCCGACGCGGCCTCGGCGAGGATCATCCGGAACGGCGCGTCCAGCAACCCTCCGTACAGATCCCCCGCCACGGCCCGCGCGTGGTCCGGCTCCCCGGCGAGCAGCATCCGCAGCACCGCTGCCCCGAGCCGCTGCTCGGCGGCCTGCAGGGACCGAGACCGTTCCGTGGTGAGGGTCAGCAGCGCGATGGCCGAGTGGACGGCGTACCGCTCCGCCGTGCCGAGCGCCGCGGCCGTGCCCACGGCCAGCGCGGCCCGCGCCCGCCGCCCGGTGCCGAGCGAGTGCAGTTCGACCCGGTCCTCGTTGTCGGGACCGCCGACCACCGAGGAGGCCGGCGCCGGCCGCTCCCGCAGCCGCTCCACGTCCGCGGTCAGCCGCGCGGCCCGCCGCCCCGCCCACTCCGGTGCGGTGGCGACCACGGCGCCGGAGGCGTCGTAGAGGGCCGCCCAGCCGTCGACCTGTGCGGCGAGCGCGGAGAGGAGGCCCTCCGGTCCCTCGGCGATGGCCTGTCTGGTCAGTTCGCGCTGGGCGGCGAAGCCGGCCGTGACCGCGCGGTACTGGTCGGCCGCGATGGCGGCGGAGACGGCCTTGCTGATGGCGAGGAACGGCGTTCGCCGCGGCACCTCCAGCAGCGGCAGCCCCTCCTCCTCCGCCGCGTCGACGAGGGCCTTGGGGATCTCCTCGTAGTTGACCCCCACGGCGAAGCCGAGGCCGACGACGCCCGCGCCCACCAGCCGCTTCACATAGCGCCGCATCGCCTCCGGTTCCTCCGCGTCCAGTTTCAACGCGGTGACCAGCAGCAGCTCCCCGCCCTCCATGTACGGCACGGGGTCGGCCAGCTCGCTGACATGCGCCCAGCGCACGGGCACGTCCAGGCGGTCCCCGCCCGCCCGCACGGTCAGCTTGAGCGCGGAGTGGTGGACCAGCGAGGCGAGCGTCGGGGGCATGAGGCCTTCAGGTCAGGTCGGCGGGGATCGGGCGAACCTTGCGATCTTTTGGCCGCCGAGTATGAACGGCCTATGCCGATTCTGCCTCACCGTACGGTCCCCGGCGGCCGGAAGTCCGGCCCTGCCCCCGCAGATCCACCAGCAACGGGGGCGCGTGCTCACCCTGCACATTCGTCAGCGACAGCACGGCGTGTCCGGGCGGCACCCCGTGCGCCAGCTCGGACGCCGACCACCGCTCGCGCTCGACCTGCCGGACGGTCACCGCCCGCTGCGTCGGCGCCTTGCCGGTGATCACCCGGCGCAGCATGTGCAGGGCCTTGCCGGCCGGGGTCTCGGCGATGATCTGCCGGTCGGTGACGTCCCGCGCCTCGATCCACTCCTTGCCCCACACCTCCGCGAAGTCCTGCCCGTCCCAGGGGGTGAGCCCGGAGAGCGCCATACGGCACCCGGTGGCCCCCAGCAGCGGACCGCGCAACGGCCTCGGTACGTCGTCCAGGGTCCGCAGCGTCAGCACGGCCCCCGCGTTCGCCGACCGCAGCCGCTGGATCCCGCGCACCGCCTCCGGTGTGACGACCCCCGTCGCGTCGTCCAGCACCAGACAGGCGAACAGCGACCGGTCCTCACGCACCGCCACACTCGCCGTGAACTGCGCCAGCACCAGCCGCGCCAGCATGCGGGAGGCGTCGGCGTGGCCGCGCTCGGGAAGGTCGATGCGCACCCGCACCGGGTGGTCGAGTGCCTTGAGGGAGAAGGGCCTCGACTGCCCGGAGGTGTCGAAGAACCCGGCGAAGGCGGGCCGGTCGAGCAGCGCCACCCGGTCCGCGAGGACGCCGCCCACGTCTCCGCCGTGCCCCGCCTGCCGTTCGCGGGCGTCGAGTTCCCGCAGCAGCGCCTCCTGGCCGGAGTCCTCCAGCGCCTGCCGAAGGGCGGCCAGCGGTCCGGCGGCGCCGTCGAGCAGCTGCCGCAGCTCCGGTACGGCGGGCCAGCGGCCGTGCACCGCGCGGAACGGGCCGAGCAGCTGGGCCAGCACGGTCGTGGAGCGGCGGCTGTCACCGCCCGCGTGCGGTTCGGCGAGATCCCCGACCAGCGCCTCGGCCAGCACGGCCGCCGCCTCGTCCGGGTCCGTGGTGCCGCCGTACAGATCGAGGTCGTAGACCGATTCGGGATTGCCGATGCGTACGACGACGTCATAGGCGTCGGTGGGGCCGAGCCCGGCGCCCGGGGTCCCGACGACCACCACCGCGGCCCGGCCGGCCAGGGCCTGCAGACACAGTGACTCCGCGAGCGGCCGGACGAGCGAGCCGGTCTTGCCGGAGCCGGCCGGGCCGACGGCGACCAGCGAGGTGCCCAGCAGATCGGGGCCGAGTCCGAGGCCGGTGCCCCGGTAGCCGTAGGGGTTGCGGGGATCGTCCGCGGTGCTGCCCAGCCGTACCTGCCCGGTGATCAGATCGTGCCGGGCCAGCCGGGCGGGCAGGTCGCGGTCGCCGGAGGGATGCAGACAGGCGGCGGCACCGTCCTTGAGCACGGCCCCGGTGAAGGCGGCGAGACTGTGCCGACCGCTGCGCACGCCCTGCCAGGCGCGGACGATACGGGCGTGGTCGACGTCGCCCATCTGCCCGGACCGCGCCGCCGCGGTGAGCCGGTCGGCCGCGTCATGGGCCCCGGCGGCACGCAGCTGGTTCCAGTGCGCGGGGTCCTCCTCCGCCGCGGGCGCGGGCGCCTGCCGGGGCTCGGGACGCTTCACCAGAGGCAGGAGGAAGCGCCGCCAGACCTCGCCCCAGCGGCCCAGCTTGCCCACCGTCAGCATGATGGCCAGGGCGACCAGCAGTTGGTATCCCTGGTAGAGGAGGGTGTTGCCGACCTCGCTGCTGGTGCCGCGCCAGGAGTCCGGGACGAGCAGCTTGAACGGCAGCCACCACCACTCGCCCAGATAGCCGTTCTGCAGCAGCGACCACACGAGCCAGCCGACCAGGAACGCGATCAGCGCTCCGCTCAGCAGCTGCCGGTTCGGGATCTCCTCGGGCTCCTCGGTCGGCCGGGGCCGGTATCCGAAGCGCCAGATGCCGGGGGCCGCCTCCGGGCGGGCGGTGCGCAGCCAGGTCAGGAACGCCGATCCGTCCTGCCGCGGGGGCACCAGCGGCGCCTGGGTGGGCCGCGGCGGCATCGCCGGCACCTCCGCCGGCCTCGCCGGACGCGGCACAGGATTCGCATGCGTACCCCGCGCGTCCTGCGTCCCGTCGCTGTCCATCGCCCTCGCCCCTTGACCAGCCGTTCCGTCCACCATCAGCGGTCAATCTAACGCCCGGGCAAGGGGAGTTCACCGTTACGCGGCCGAGCCTCGCGACATACGCCATGTCCATCGCGGACAATCCCGTCTCGCGACACCGCCCACATGGAGCATGCCCACCCCCCTCACCCGGCCCTAGCCTGCGAGAAAAGAAGGCAAGAGTCCGAAAAGCCCATCCGTAGAACCCCGCATTCCCCAGGAGCCCCTCATGAGCGCACTTCCTCAGGAGCGCCGCGTCGTCACCGCCATCCCCGGCCCGAAGTCGCAGGAGCTGCAGGCCCGCCGTACCGCCGCGGTCGCGCAGGGCGTGGGCTCCGTGCTGCCCGTGTTCACCGCGCGCGCGGGCGGCGGGATCATCGAGGACGTCGACGGCAACCGGCTGATCGACTTCGGTTCCGGCATCGCCGTGACCTCCGTCGGCGCGTCCGCCGAGGCCGTCGTACGCCGGGCGTCCGCGCAGCTCGCGGACTTCACCCACACCTGTTTCATGGTCACCCCGTACGAGGGCTACGTGGAGGTCGCCGAGGCCCTCGCCGAGCTCACCCCGGGTGACCACGCCAAGAAGTCGGCGCTCTTCAACTCCGGCGCCGAGGCCGTCGAGAACGCCGTCAAGATCGCGCGTGCCCACACCAAGCGCCAGGCCGTCGTCGTCTTCGACCACGGCTACCACGGCCGCACCAACCTCACGATGGCGCTGACGGCGAAGAACATGCCGTACAAGCACGGCTTCGGGCCGTTCGCGCCCGAGGTCTACCGCGTGCCCGTCGCCTACGGCTACCGCTGGCCGACCGGTCCGGACAACGCCGGGCCGGAGGCCGCCGCGCAGGCCATCGACCAGATCACCAAGCAGGTCGGCCCGGAGAACGTGGCCGCGATCATCATCGAGCCGGTCCTCGGTGAGGGCGGCTTCATCGAGCCCGCCAAGGGCTTCCTGCCGGCGCTCAGGCAGTTCGCCTCCGACAACGGCATCGTCTTCGTCGCCGACGAGATCCAGTCCGGGTTCTGCCGTACCGGCCAGTGGTTCGCGTGCGAGGACGAGGGCATCGTCCCGGACCTGATCACCACCGCCAAGGGCATCGCCGGCGGTCTGCCGCTGGCCGCCGTCACGGGCCGCGCGGAGATCATGGACGCCGCCCACGCGGGCGGCCTGGGCGGCACCTACGGCGGCAACCCGGTCGCCTGCGCCGGCGCGCTCGGCTCCATCGAGACGATGAAGGAGCTGGACCTCAACGCGAGGGCGAAGGCGATCGAGGCCGTCATGAAGGCCCGGCTGGGCGCCATGGCCGAGAAGTTCGACATCATCGGGGACGTCCGCGGGCGGGGCGCGATGATCGCCATCGAGCTGGTGAAGGACCGTACGACCAAGGAGCCGAACCCGGAGGCGACCGCGGCGCTCGCCAAGGCCTGCCACCAGGAGGGCCTGCTGGTCCTGACCTGTGGCACCTACAGCAACGTCCTGCGCTTCCTGCCCCCGCTGGTGATCGGCGAGGACCTCCTGACCGAGGGTCTCGACATCATCGAGCAGGCTTTCGCTCGGATCTGAGCCGTTTCGCACGGCGAACGACAGGCCGTGTGAAGAAGGTGTGCGGGGTGGACGGAGGGACGGGAATGCGTCTGTCTTCGGCCACCGGACTGCCGTAGGTTCTACCCAGATGAGAGATACACCCCGCCCACAGGGGACTGTGGGCGACATCAGGCCGTGGCCTCCCCAGCTACGTCCTGGTCGTGCCCTCGCGCACACAACCGGAGCTTCTGGCTCCGGATCTCCTCACCGATCGGACAAGCGCCCGCCCCAAACCCCCCGGGGTGGGCGTCCATCCGATCTGATCGGCCGCCCCGGAACCACCCCCCCTGTTCCGGGGCGGCCGGCCTCCTTCTTCCTTCTCGGGCTTCCGGCCCTCCTCTTCGCGCTGATCACCTGGCAGGTCGTCTCCGGCGGCCTGCTTCTGCGCGTCGACGAGCGGGTCAGCCACGCCCTCGTCCACCCGGACCGCTTCTCCGGAGGCCTCTCCGACCTCGGGAACGTCGAGGTCGCGGTGCCCGTCCTGGTCCTCGTCCTCGTTCACGTCGCCCGGCGGGGCCGCCGGGCCGGTACGCGCCGCTGGTGGCTGCCGCCGCTCGCCGCCGCCGTCGTGATGGCCCTGGTCCCGGCGCTGGTCGTCCCCGTCAAGGAGCTCGTCGCCCGGCCGGGCACCCCCGTGGTGCCCCCGGCCACCGGCTACTACCCCTCCGGCCACACGGCCACGGCCGCCGTCGCCTACGGAGCGGCGGCCCTGCTCCTGTTCCCCTGGCTGCGGTCGGCGTACGCCCGCCGCGGCCTGGTCGTCCTGTGTGCCGTGCTCAATCTCGGGGTCGGCTTCGGGCTGGTGAGGCGCGGCTACCACTGGCCGCTCGACGTGATCGCCAGCTGGTGCCTGTGCACCACCCTGCTCACCGCTCTGTGGCTGTTTCTGGCTCACTCACAGGAGTGAAGCCGCCGGGCCCTCAGACGGCCGTCATGTGCCCTCCTCGCTCGCGAGTCCCGCCGCCGCCTCGTGCATCGCCAGTTCGAGGAGCGCCGGGTCGGTGAGGGTGCCCGAGCCGTCCGGGGGGACCAGCCAGCGGACACCGCCGGTGGAGCGGCCCGGGTAGGGCACCACGATCCAGGTGCCGGCGCCGGCCGTGCGGATGCCGGTGCCCAGCCAGCGGGCCGCGGTGCCGGGCGGCACGAAGAACCCCATGCGCGCGTCCCCGAAATCGACCAGCACCGGGCCCATCTGGTCGAGGATGCGGGTGAGGACGTCGAGCGTGGGATAGCCGAGCTCACCCGGCAGGATCAGCACGTCCCAGGCCTTGCCCGCGGGCAGCAGCGCGACCCCGAGGGGGTTGCGCTCCCACTCCCAGCGGCAGGCCTCGGGATCAGGAGCAACGGATGCCAGCCACTCGACCGCCGTCTTCGCCCCAGTCATGAGAAGACCTCCTGTCTCTCCTGGACGCAGGTCGCGTCAGGGGAGAGACGGAGGTCTCCCGGTCTGCATTACGCGGGTTTCGTTCACCCTTCGGAGTGAACTGGGTCACATGCGAACGACTAGCTGTCGAAACCGAGACCCAGTCTGTCCATCGTGCGCAGCCACAGGTTGCGACGGCCCGCGTGGGTGTCGGCGCGGGCGAGGGACCACTTGGTGAGGGCGATCCCGGTCCAGGCGAAGGGCTCGGGCGGGAACGGCAGCGGCTTCTTGCGGACCATCTCCAGCGCGGTGCGCTCCGTGGTCTCCCCCGCCAGCAGGTCCAGCATGACCTCGGCCCCGAAGCGGGTGGCGCCGACGCCCAGGCCCGTGTAGCCGGCCGCGTACGACACCTTTCCCTGGTGCGCGGTGCCGAAGAACGCGGAGAAGCGGGAGCAGGTGTCGATCGCGCCGCCCCACGCGTGGGTGAAGCGGACGCCCTCCAGCTGCGGGAAGCACGTGAAGAAGTGCCCGGCGAGCTTGGCGTAGGTCTCCGGACGGTCGTCGTACTCGGCGCGCACCCGGCCGCCGTAGTGGTGGACGGCGTCGTAGCCGCCCCACAGGACGCGGTTGTCGGCGGAGAGCCGGAAGTAGTGGAACTGGTTCGCCGAGTCGCCGAGGCCCTGGCGGTTCTTCCAGCCGACCGAGGCCAGCTGGTCGGCGGTGAGCGGCTCGGTCATCAGGGCGTAGTCGTAGACCGGGACGGTGTACGCCCTTACCCGCTTGAGCAGGTTGGGGAAGATGTTGGTCCCGAGCGCGACCTTGCGCGCGTGGACCGAGCCGTACGGAGTGCTGACGGCCATCCCGCCACCGTACGGTTTCAGCGAAAGGGCGGGGGTGTGCTCGTAGACGCGTACGCCGAGGTGGAGGCAGGCGCGCTTGAGGCCCCAGGCGAGCTTGGCGGGGTGGAGCATGGCGACGCCCTTGCGGTCCCACAGACCCGCCCGGAAGGTCGGTGAGTCGACCTGCTCGCGCACCGCGTCGGCGTCCAGGAACTCCACGCCCTCGGCGAGGCCCGCGCGCTCCATCTCCCCGTACCACTCCCGCAGTTCCCGGGCCTGGTACCTCTCGGTCGCCACGTCGATCTCGCCGGTGCGCTCGAAGTCGCAGTCGAGGCCGTAGCGGGTGACCGCCTTCTCGATCTCGTCGAGGTTGCGGGCACCCAGCTCCTGGAGCCGGTGGATCTCGTCCGGCCAGCGAGCCAGGCCGTTGGGCAGACCGTGGGTGAGGGAGGCGGCGCAGAAGCCGCCGTTGCGCCCGGAGGCGGCCCAGCCCGCCTCCCGGCCTTCCAGCAGGACGACATCCCGTCCGGGGTCGCGCTCCTTGGCGATCAGCGCGGTCCACAGTCCGCTGTAGCCGCCGCCGACGACCAGGAGATCGCAGGTCTCGGCGCCGGTGAGCGCGGGCTCGGGGTGGGGCTTGCCGGGGTCTTCCAGCCAGTACGGGACCGGCTGGGCTTCGGAAAGTGCCTTCGTCCAACGGCTCATGGCGCTTGGGGCCATGATTTCAACTCCCTACAGGTGGTTATGCCTTCTGCTTGTTGCGGCGGTTGCCGATGACCATGGAGGTCAGGACCAGCAGCACGGCGACCAGGAACATGGTCGTACCGATGACATTGATCTGGACGGGTGTTCCGCGCTGTGCCGAACCCCAGACGAACATGGGGAAGGTGACGGTCGAGCCCGCGTTGAAGTTGGTGATGATGAAATCGTCGAAGGAGAGCGCGAAGGACAGCAGCGCGCCCGCGGCGATTCCCGGTGCCGCGATCGGCAGGGTGACCCTGAGGAAGGTCTGCGCGGGGCTGGCGTACAGATCCCGTGCGGCCTCCTCAAGGCGCGGGTCCATCGACATCACACGCGCCTTCACCGCGACCACGACGAAGCTGAGGCAGAACATGATGTGGGCGATCAGGATCGTCCAGAAGCCCAGCTGGGCACCCAGGTTGAGGAACAGGGTGAGCAGCGAGGCCGCCATCACGACCTCGGGCATCGCCATCGGCAGGAAGATCAGCGAGTTCACGGAGCCCCGCGCGCGGAAGCGGTAGCGGACCAGGGCGAAGGCGATCATCGTGCCGAGGATCGTCGCGCCGATGGTCGCGAGCGTGGCGATCTGCAGGCTGATGGAGAGCGAGCCGCACATGTCGGCGACTCCGCAGGGCTGTTTCCAGGCGTCCAGGGAGAATTGCTGCCACTCGTAGTTGAAGCGCCCCTTCGGTTTGTTGAAGGAGAACACCGTCACGATGACGTTGGGGAGCAGCAGATATCCGAGGGTGATCAGTCCCGCGATGACGACGAGATGCCGCTTGAGCCAGTTGACGAAGGCCATTTAAACCAGATCCTCCGTCCCGGACTTGCGGATGTAGATGGTGACCATGATGAGGATCGCGGCCATGAGGATGAAGGAGAGGGCGGCGGCCGTCGGATAGTCGAGAATTCTCAGGAACTGCGTCTGGATGACGTTTCCGACCATCCGGGTGTCCGTCGAGCCGAGCAGGTCCGCGTTGACGTAGTCGCCGGCCGCCGGGATGAAGGTCAGCAGGGTGCCGGAGACCACGCCCGGCATCGACAGCGGGAAGGTCACCTTGCGGAAGGTGGTGAAGGGCTTCGCGTACAGGTCGCCGGCCGCCTCGTGCAGCCGCCCGTCGATGCGCTCCAGCGAGGTGTACAGCGGCAGGATCATGAACGGCAGGAAGTTGTACGTCAGCCCGCACACCACCGCGAGCGGTGTCGCCAGCACCCGGTCGCCGGCCGTCCAGCCCAGCCAGTTGGTCAGATCCAGGATGTGCAGGTTGTTCAGGGTGTGCACGACCGGACCGTTGTCCGCGAGGATCGTCTTCCAGGCCAGGGTGCGGATCAGGAAGCTGGTGAAGAACGGCGCGATCACCAGGATCATGATCAGGTTCCGCCAGCGTCCCGCGCGGAACGCGATCAGGTACGCCAGCGGATACCCGAGCAGCAGACACAGCACCGTGGCCGCGGCGGCGTAGGAGACCGAGCGCAGGAACTGCGGCCAGTACTCGCTCAGCGCGTCCCAGTAGGTGGCGAAGTGCCAGGTGACCTTGTATCCCTCCTCCAGGGAGCCCGTCTGCACGGACGTGGAGGCCTGGTAGATCATCGGCAGCGCGAAGAAGACGATCAGCCAGAGGATGCCGGGCAGCAGCAGCCAGTACGGCACCAGGCGGCCCCGCTTGCGCGGGGGCTTCTTCCGGGGGGCCGGCGCCAGGGGCGGCGCCTCGGTGACGGCGGCCATCAGGCTGCCTCCTCATCGACCTCGGCGACGCCGGCGTCGATGTCCTGGTCCGCGTCGAGGCCGAAGGTGTGGGCCGGGTTCCAGTGCAGGACGACCTCGGCGCCGGGCACCAGCCGGGCGTCGCGGTCGATGTTCTGCGCGTAGACCTCGAACTCCGGGCAGACGGGGCTGTCGATGACGTACTGGGTGGAGACGCCGATGAACGAGGAGTCGGCGATCCTTCCGGTGATGCGGTTGCGTCCCTCGGCGATCTCGCCCGCGTCGTCGGCGTGGGTGAGGGAGATCTTCTCGGGGCGTACGCCGACCAGGACCTTGCCGCCGGTCGTCGTGGGCGCGGAACAGCGCGCCTCGGGCAGGACCAGCTTGCCGCCGCCCGCCTTGAGGACGATGTCGTCGCCGTTCCTGGTGTCGACCTCGGCCTCGATCAGGTTCGAGGTGCCGAGGAAGTTGGCGACGAAGGTGGTGTTCGGGTTCTCGTAGAGGTCGGTGGGCGAGCCGAGCTGTTCGACGCGGCCCGCGTTCATCACGGCGACCGTGTCGGCCATGGTCATGGCCTCCTCCTGGTCGTGCGTGACATGGATGAAGGTGATGCCGACCTCGGTCTGGATGCGCTTGAGCTCCAGCTGCATCTGACGGCGCAGCTTGAGGTCGAGGGCGCCGAGGGGCTCGTCGAGCAGCAGCACCTTGGGGTGGTTGATCAGGGCGCGGGCGACGGCGACGCGCTGCTGCTGGCCGCCGGAGAGCTGGTGCGGCTTCTTGCGGGCCTGCTCGCCGAGCTGGACCAGCTCCAGCATGTCCTCCACCTGCTTCTTCACGCTCTTGATGCCGCGCCGGCGCAGACCGAAGGCGACGTTCTCGAAGATGTCGAGGTGCGGGAAGAGGGCGTAGGACTGGAAGACGGTGTTCACCGGACGCTTGTACGGCTGGAGGTGGGTGACCTCCTGGTCGCCGAGGTGGACGGTGCCCGTGGTGGGCTCCTCCAGGCCGGCGATCATGCGCAGGGTGGTGGTCTTGCCGCAGCCGGAGGCGCCGAGCAGGGCGAAGAAGGAGCCCTGCGGCACGGTCAGGTCGAGCGGCTGCACGGCGGTGAAACCGTTGTCGTACGTCTTGCTGATACCGGCGAGGCGGACGTCGCCGCTGGTGTCCTTGGTCATCTTCGTCACGCCCCTGTGAGCTTCGCGAACTTCTGCTGGTAGACCGTCTCTTCCTTCGAGCTCAGCGCGCGGAAGGCATGGGACTTGGCCTGCATGGCCCTGTCGGGGACGATCAACGGATTGCTCGCCGCCGACTTGTCGATCTTGGCGAGGTAGGGCACCACTCCCGCGACCGGACTCACGTAGTTGACGTAGGCGGCGAGTTCGGCGGCCGGTTCGGGCTCGTAGTAGTAGTCGATGAGCCGCTCGGCGTTCGTCTTGTGACGGGCCTTGTTGGGGATCATCATGTTGTCGGTCGACGTCATGTAACCGCTGTCGGGGATGATGTAGCCGACGTCCGGGTTGTCCGCCTGCAGCTGGACGATGTCGCCGCCCCAGGCGACACACGCGGCGAAGTCGCCCTTGGTGAGGTCGGACGTGTAGTCGTTGCCGGTGAAGCGTCGGATCTGGCCCTTGTCCACCGCCTTCTGGAGACGCGCGATGACGGCGTCGTAGTCGTCGTCGGTGAACTTCGCCGGGTCCTTGCCCATGTCGAGCATGGTCATGCCGACGGTGTCGCGCATCTCGGTCAGGAAGCCGACGCGGCCCTTGAGCTTGGGGTTGTCGAGCAGGTCGGAGACCGATTTCACCTCGACGCCGTCGAGCGCCTTCTTGTTGTACGCGACGACGGTCGAGATGCCCTGCCATACGTACGAGTAGGCGCGGCCCGGGTCCCAGTCGGGGCTGCGGAACTGGTCCGAGAGGTTGGCGTAGGCGTGCGGCAGGTTCGAGGCGTCCAGTTTCTGGACGTAGCCGAGGCGGATCATGCGCGCGGCCAGCCAGTCGGTGAGGACGACGATGTCCCGGCCGGTGTCCTGGCCGGCGGCGAGCTGCGGCTGGATCTTGCCGAAGAACTCGTCGTTGTCGTTGATGTCCTCGGTGTACTTGACCGTGATGCCGGTCCGCCTGCGGAACTGGTCCAGCGTCGGGTGGTGCTTCTCGCTGTCGTCCACGTCGATGTACTCGGGCCAGTTGGAGAAGTCGACGACCTTCTCATTGGCCGAGTGGTCGTCGGCGGACACGCCCCCCTGTGTCTTTCCGGCCGCGGGGATGCCGCAGCCGCTCAGGGTCGCGAGGCCGCCGGCGGCGAGCGCGCCACCGGCGGAGGCGCGCAACAGGGAGCGGCGGGTCATCGCCGCCCTGCCGTTGCGCAGGCTGCGCCGCATCGCGGCCGCCACGACCGGTGACAGGCGCTCGGGCTCGTACTGCTCCATGCTCGTGATGCCCTTTCGGGAGGGTCGAGCCGACCGTGGTCGGCGGCCGGTGGTCGCTAGCGGTCCCCGAAGATGGTGCGGTGCCAGTCCTTCCTCGGCACCGCCGTGTTGTCGAACATGACATGTTTGATCTGGGTGTACTCCTCGAACGAGTACGCCGACATGTCCTTGCCGAAGCCGGACGCCTTGTACCCGCCGTGGGGCATCTCGCTGATGATCGGGATGTGGTCGTTGACCCACACACAGCCCGCCTTGATCTCGCGGGTGGCCCGGTTGGCCCGGTAGACGTCCCGGCTCCAGGCCGAGGCGGCGAGACCGTACGGCGTGTCGTTGGCGAGTCCGATGCCTTCATCGTCACTGTCGAACGGCAGGACCACCAACACCGGGCCGAAGATCTCGGACTGGACGATCTCGCTGTCCTGAGCGGCGCCGGCGACCAGCGTCGGCCGGTAGTACGCGCCGTCCTCGAGCTCCCCCTTCGGCGCCTCGCCGCCGGTCACCACGCGCGCGTAGGCACGCGCCCGCTCGACGAAACCGGCGACGCGGTCCCGCTGGACGTGCGAGATCAGCGGACCGAGGTCGGTACCGGGGGCGAACGGGTCGCCGAGCCGGACGGTCTCCATCAGGGCGGCCGTCCTCTCCACGAAGGCGTCGTAGAGGGGCCGCTGCACATACGCGCGCGTGGCGGCGGTGCAGTCCTGCCCGGTGTTGATGAGGGCGCCCGCGACCGCTCCGTTGGCGGCGGCCTCCAGGTCGGCGTCGTCGAAGACGACGAAGGGTGCCTTGCCGCCGAGCTCCAGGTGGAGCCGCTTGACGGTGGCGGTCGCGATCTCGGCGACCCGCTTGCCCACCGCGGTCGACCCGGTGAAGGAGGTCATGGCCACGTCGGGATGGCCCACGAGGTGCTCACCGGCCTCCTTGCCGGTGCCGGTGACGATGTTGATGACACCGTCGGGGATCCCGGCGTCGGTGGCGGCCAGCGCGAACAGCAGCGAGGTGAGCGGGGTCAGCTCGGCCGGCTTCAGCACGATGGTGTTGCCGGCGGCGATCGCCGGGAGGATCTTCCAGGCGGCCATCTGGAGAGGGTAGTTCCAGGGGGCGATGGAGCCGACGACACCGATGGGCTCACGCCGTACGTACGACGTGTGATCCCCCGAGTACTCCCCGGCGGACTGTCCCTGCAGATGCCGGGCGGCGCCCGCGAAGAACGCGGTGTTGTCGATGGTCCCGGGCACGTCGAACTCGCGGGTCAGCTTCAGGGGCTTGCCGCACTGCAGGGACTCGGCGCGGGCGAAGTCCTCGGCGCGGTCGGCGAGCACGGCGGCGAAGCGGTGCAGCGCGTCCGAGCGCTCGCCGGGCGTGAGACCGGCCCAGCCCGGGAAGGCCTCGCGGGCCGCGGCGACGGCGGCGTCCACGTCCTCGGCGCCGGCCAGCTCGTACGTGTACACCTCCGCACCGGTCGACGGGTCGACGACCGCGTGCCCGCGGCCCGAGGTGCCCTTGGTGAGGCGGCCCGCGATGTACTGCGCGCCGTCCGCGAAGCGGTCCTGCGCCGGGAATCGTTCCGGGGTGGCGGTGCCCGGGTTCTGCATGTCGCTCTCCTCCGCCGTCGCCCCGCGGCTCTGGGGGCGGGTGGCGTAGCTCCAGCTCGATTTGAGTGCCGATCCTGACAGAGCAAAGGCACTCCTACAAGTGATTCCGTTGTTGCCTTTCGGTTACGCGACGGAATCTGTCGACCAGGTGTCGAGTGAGCCTGGAAAAGGGAGGACGGAGTGTCAGTGGTGGCTGCGAGACTCTGATGCATGGGAGAGATCACGGGGGAGAACGTGGGGAAGATCGACACGCGGGAGGCGCTGGTCAGTGCGGTCCGCAGGGGCGCGCGGCCGAAGTATCTGCACTTCTGGGGGCATCGTCCGCTGCCGAGCGGGCGGATCGGGGCGAGCTGTCTGAGTCAGTGGTGGCCGTCGCCGTTCACGGTGAATGGCGTGACGTACGGGACGGCCGAGCACTGGATGATGGCCGGCAAGGCACGGCTCTTCTCCGACGCGGAGGCCGAGGCCCGCATCCTCGCCGCGGGGCATCCCTCCCAGGCCAAGAAGGCGGGGCGGCTGGTGCGGGGCTTCGACGACGCGGTCTGGGAGCGCGAGCGGTTCCGCATGGTCGTCGAGGGCAGCGTCCACAAGTTCACCGCGCACCCGGAGCTGCGGGAGTTCCTGCTGAACACCGGCGACCGGGTCCTGGTGGAGGCGAGCCCGGTCGACCGGATCTGGGGCATCGGCCTCGCAGCGACGGACGAGGCCGCGGGAGCCCCCGAGCGGTGGCGCGGCCCGAACCTGCTGGGCTTCGCCCTGATGGAGGCACGGGAGCGGTTGCGGGGGGAGTGAGTTGCGGGGGGAGTGAGCGGGGGCGTGGCACAGCGGTGGGGGCCGGCCGTCGCTGGGGCCGGCCACTGCTGAACCGGGTCGCCCGGGTTCAGATGGTCCGGGGCAGCAGGGGGGCCGAGATGGTCGGGGCCGAGTTGTAGGACGGGCCGTCGTCCACGGTGTCCCCCTCGTTCGAGGCGACCACGATCGCGAAGACGATCAGGGCGATCGTGGCGATGCCGAGGACGATCCCGACGATGCCCGTGATGAAGCCCGCCTGCGCCTGACCGCGGTTGGTGGCCTCACCCCGGTCCGCCCGCCGCTTGCCCTTCACCCCGAGGACCACCGCCAGCACACCGAGGACCAGGGAGACGATGCCGTAGATGCAGAAGAGGCAGCAGGAGAGGATGCCCAGGATCATCGCCGAGGTGCCCAGGCCGTTCTGCGGCACCTGCATGCCCGGCCAGCCGTACCCCTGGGGGTAGGCGGGGTAGCCGTATCCGCCGGGCGGCATCCCGCCACCCTGCGGGCCCGGGCCCGGACCACCGGGTGCCATCGGCGGGGGCGGCACGGCGGACTCGGCCCAGCCGTTGGGGCCGGGGGCCGCGCCGGGCGGGGGGTAGCCGGGGTAGCCGTATCCGGGCGCACCGACTCCGGGGCCGTGGGCTCCGGGGCCGGCGGCGCCGGGCGGTGCGAAACCGTCGGCCGGTACGGAGGTCACCGTGGCCTGGTCATGGACGTGGGGCGGCCGATCGTGCGGGGCGGACTGGTGTCCCTGGTCCGGCGGGGTCTTGTGCTCGGGCGGCGCCCAAGGGTCCCGCTCGGGCGAAGCGCCCCCACCCGGATGTGCGTGATCCACCACGTCCCCGTCCCCCTAAGTCGATCGTCGGCCCATGGTAAAGCCTTGGCCTGACGCCACCACCGGCCGGTACCCGGCCGGCGCCACCCCGCGGGCCCCCGGCTTCCGGGCGATCTGCCTACCATGAGCCCGATTCATCGATCAGCCGATCACCCGCGTCCGCCGGCCGACACCACGGACGCCGTTCCCGGGGAGGAACCCTTGACCGACCTGCACTCCTTCATCGCCGGCCTGCCGAAAGCCGAACTGCACGTCCACCACGTCGGCTCCGCCTCCCCCCGCATCGTCTCGGAGCTCGCCGCCCGCCACCCCGACTCCAAGGTCCCCAGTGACCCCGAGGCCCTGGTCGACTACTTCACCTTCACGGACTTCGCCCACTTCATCGACGTGTACCTGTCCGTCGTGGACCTCATCCGGACCCCGGAGGACGTACGCCTGCTGACGTACGAGGTGGCCCGGGACCTCGCCCGCCAGCAGGTCCGTTACGCCGAGCTGACGATCACCCCGTTCTCCTCCACCCGCCGCGGCATCGACGAGCGCGCCTTCATGGACGCGATCGAGGACGCCCGCAAGGCGGCGGAGGCCGAGTTCGGCACGGTGCTGCGGTGGTGCTTCGACATCCCCGGCGAGGCCGGTCTGGTGTCGGCCGAGGAGACGGCGCGGCTCGCGACCGACGACCGGCTGCGCCCGGAGGGACTCGTCTCGTTCGGGCTCGGCGGCCCCGAGATCGGCGTACCCCGGCCGCAGTTCAAGCCGTACTTCGACCGGGCGATCGCCGCGGGCCTGCACTCCGTGCCGCACGCGGGCGAGACGACGGGCCCCGAGACCGTCTGGGACGCGCTCACCGATCTGCGTGCCGAGCGCATCGGGCACGGGACCAGTTCCGCCCAGGACCCGAAGCTGCTGGCCCATCTCGCGGAGCACCGCATCGCGCTGGAGGTCTGCCCGACCTCCAACATCGCCACCCGCGCGGTCCGCACCCTCGACGAGCACCCGGTCAAGGAGTTCGTGAAGGCCGGCGTGGTGGTGACGATCAACTCCGACGACCCGCCCATGTTCGGCACCGACCTGAACAGCGAGTACGCGGTCGCCGCCCGCCTGCTCGACCTGGACGAACGGGGCCTGGCCGCCCTCGCGAGGAACGCGGTGGACGTGTCCTTCCTGGACGAGCCCGGCAAGGCCCGTATCCGGGAGGAGATCGACACCTACACCTCGACGTGGCCGGCCCCCTGAGTCATCTCGCCGTCGCCCGGGCCCACCACAATGGGCCCATGCAGAACGTGACCGCCGTGGCCCATCGCGGGGACCCCTACCGCGTCCGTGAGAACACGATCGACTCGCTGCGTTCCGCGCTCGACCAGGGCGCGGACGCCGTCGAGGTCGACGTACGACTGACCGGGGACGGCGTTCCCGTGCTGTTGCACGACGAGACGCTGAAGCGGCTGTGGGAGCACGACCGGCCGCTGAGGTCCCTCTCGGCGGCGGAGGTGCGCGGTCTCACCGACGGCGGGGTGCCGACCCTCGCGCAGGCCCTGGCGGCGACCGAGGGCAGCCGTCTCATGATCGACCTGCCCGGGACACGGACCGCGCGGGAGGCCGGGCGGGTCGTGGACGCCGTGCGCGAGGCGGGGGCGCGGGACCGGGTGTACTACTGCGCGGGCGCCGAGGAGATGCTCGCCGTGCGGGCGGCCGACCCGGCGGCGGAGATCGCGCTGACCCGCACCACGCTGGCCCCCGCGCGCCCCGCCCTGCTGGACGCGGTGCGGCCCCGCTGGCTCAACTACCGCTTCTCCCTGGTCGACCACGCTCTCGCGGCGCGGGTCCACCACGACGGCTATCTGCTCTCCGTCTGGACCCCCGACACCCGCCGCTCCATGCGCCGCCTGATCGACCTGGGCGTGGACGCGATCACCACGAACCGCATCGACACCCTGTGTGCCGTCCGCAAGGCCGGCTGACCCTACGCGGAGCCGGCCAGCCCTGCGGGGTCGCTATACGGCCGAGTGCTGAGGGACCGTCGCCGGGTCGGCGGGGGTCTCGCGGGTGGCGTACTGGGGGACCGGGGTGTCGTCCCTGCCGGTGTCGCGGACCAGGCCGTAGCGGCGCGCTCCCGCGGCGGGGCCGGTGGTGACGTCCTTCTCGACGGCGTCCCAGGTGGTGGGGAAGACGTTGAGGCCGTAGTCGGCGCCGCGTTCGTTGACGGTGAGCGTGACGCTGCCGTCGACGTAGAAGTACTCGTTCTGCCACATCTGCTGGGTGCCGGCGGGCAGGACGTCGTAGCCGGTCGCCTTGCTGCCCATGCCGGTCACCGTGGTGTCGGTGGCGCTGACGGGGTCGTCCATACGGCGGCCGCCGCCCGAGGCGACATGGAAGAGCTTGCCCTTCAGACCGGTCCAGGAGGGCGGGACCAGGCTGCCGGAGCGGTACTGCGGGGAGATCTGCCAGCGGACGAGGACATAGCCCTGACCGGTGAGGGTCACGCTGTCACCGCGGTGGTTCATCGTGGCGTGCGCGCCGCCCGTGCTGGTGAGGCCGGAGCCGGGCCGGTGCGGCAGGGCGGCGGGCGGGGTGTCCGGGTTCGGCGCGGTGTCGACGGCGTCGACCACACTGCCGTAGAGCTCCGTCCTTTCCTTCGTGGCGGAAGGGGAGGGAGAGGGCGACGGGGAGAGCGAGGGGGAGGCGGACGGCCCGGGTGACGGGGCTCGGTGGAGGCTTGTCGCTGTCGGGGTCGCGACGGTGCGCGGGAGCGGGGTGCCGGGGGTCTGGGTGACGACATACGCGCCGCCCGCGACGATCGTCGCTCCCGCGGTCACCGCCACCGCCGGTTTGGTCAGGACGCCGAGGATCTTGGCGGACCAGCCGATGGTCGACGCGGCCGCCGCCGTCTTGCCGCCGAGGGCCAGGGAGAGGGTGAAGCCGACCGGGAGCGGAACGAGGGCGATGCCGGCCAGCAGGCGTTCGGCCGGTACGACGGACTCGCGGGCGTCGCCGCAGTAGGCACAGCCCCTGATGTGCCGGGCCAGTCGTTTGCGCCAGACCGAGTCGGGGCGGCCGTTCCAGCGGGCGGTCAGATCGCGCAGCTCGGGGCAGGCGCCGTCGAGGGCGCGCACGATGCCGCGCGAGGTCTCCAGGCGTTCCTTCATCCGCTGGACGCGGACGGCGGCGTGCTGCCGGCTGATGCCGACGGCCGCCGCCAGCTCGCGCCGGCTCAGCTCCCCCGCGACCTCCAGCCACCACAGCGACAGCAGCTGCCGGTCATCGTCGTCCAGCCAGCGCACGGCCTCCGCCACTTCACGCCGCTGACCCTCCAACTGGAGCCGCAGCACGGTGAGTTCGGCGAAGTCGGTGGCCTCGCGGGCCGCGCTCTCGTCGAGGTGCCGCGGGGTCCTGCGGCGCGCCCGGTCCCGTATCTGACGCATCGCGATCGCGATCAGCCAGGACCGGAAGCTGTCCGGGTCGCGCAGCGAGCCCAGGTTGTCGACGGCGCGCAGCATCGTCTCCTGGACGACGTCGTCGACGTCGGCGTGGCCGTCCAGGGCGCGGCCCACGACGTTGTAGACCAGCGGGAGCCACCCCGCGACCAGGTCGTCCAGCGCCTGCCGGTCGCCGGCCTGGGCGGCCGCGATGGTGCCGCGCCACTGCCGCCCGTCCGTTCCGGACGCCTTCCCCACCCTCACTTGCCGCACGGACGCACCTTCTCAGCCCGACCAGGGCTGTTGGCTATGCCGCAGGTCACAGTGGGGTCCCGGTACGAGCGGGGCATGTGGGGGCTCCCAGGTGTGAGGGGAATGGGGGACACCAGGGGAGACGGAGTGAAGCCGGCGGCGATAACACTTTTTGACGGCACCCGCCGTCACGGCATGCGAAGAGCACTACACCTAGGGCCGGGTGGCGGGTTCGGACGGTGCCGGGGTGGCGCTTCGGACGGCTGACGGGACGACCGACGCGGAGGCCGATGGGACCTGGCTCCGGTCGCGGGTGCGGGGGCTGGGCGTCGCGGCCGGTGGGGCGTCGGGGGCCGTGGTCGGGGAGCCGGTGCGTTCGTTTCGCCGGGTTTCCCGGGCGGCCACGGGATCCGACGGGCGGGGGGTCGGGGACAAGGAGGGGCGGGGCGAGGGGTCGCCGACCGAGGGCGGGGCCATGGGGACGGCGGGCGAGCCGGGTGTGTCGGTGGCCGAGAGACGCAGGGGAAGGATCGCCAGAGCCGCGATACCGCAGGTCAGGGCTGCGCCGGCCGCTGCTTTGACGAGACGGCGACGACTCGCGCCGCGGCGGATCGCCTCGTAGCGGCCGGGCGGTGCGCCGAGGTAGTCGGCGGAGGGACGGAGGAGGACCGTGAGAGGGTCCTCGGGGTCGTGGTCCGGGCCCTCGTCAGAGTGTGTGATCAACGCTTCTCCTCAGGTGGGCGCGGAGCAGTTCGCGGGCCGCGTGGAGATCGGCCTTGACGGTCCCTTCCTTGCGTCCGGTCAGCACGGCCACCTCCCGGATCGGCATGTCAGCGTAGTAGTGGAGAAGGATGGGGACGCGCAGGCGTTCGGGCAGCGCCTGGACGAGCAGGCGTACGGAAGGGTCCGTCTGCTCGGCGTGCGGAGCCACCGCCGCCTCCGTCGTCGCGCGCCGCACCGCCCGCCGCTCGCGCTCCAGTTTGCGCCAGTGGTCGCGCACGAGGTTGGCCGCGGTGACGTAGAGGAAGCCGCGCGGTTCCGCCACGGCGGTCCAGCGGGCCCACAGCCGGGTGAACGCCTCCGAGGCGATCTCGTGGGCCGTCTCGTCGTCGTCGACCAGCCGCCGGCACCAGCCGGCGAGGCGCGGATAGAGGGCGGCGAACAGCTCGGACGCGGCCTTCTCGCGGGAGCGTTTCAACGTTCTCCATGGTCGTGGGGGATGCGTGGGGAAAGAGCCCGGACCGGCGGCTCGCGGTTCCGCCGGTCCGGGACACGGCCGGTTCGGTGGGCCCTCCCGAAGGTCGGGCCGCGCCGAGATCAGGGACTCGCCGAGGTCAGCCTCGCGAAGACGATCACGTTGTCGCGATAGCCGTGCCCGGTGCGGGCGCCCCCGCATGTGATCAGCCGCAACTCGGGCCGGTTCACGTCGCCGTAGACCTCCTTCGTCGGGAAGTCCGACTTGGCGACGGTCCGTACGTCAGTGACGGCGAACACCGCATCCGTGCCGTTCTCCAGGCGCACCTCGACCTTCTCGCCCCGGCGCAGTTCCCCCAGGCGCCGGAAGACTCCGTCCCCGTAGGCGCCGACCGTGACATGGCCCAGGATCACCGACGGGCCGGTCTGGCCCGGTGTCGGTGAGTGGCGGTACCAGCCCGCGCGGTCGTGCGCCTGGACCGGCGGCACCTGCACCGTGCCGTCCGCGGCCAGGCCCAGCCGCATCACCGGGGTGTCGACCCCGATGGCCGGAATGCGGAGCCCGACCGGGGTCGATCGCCCCACCGAGGACACCTGCTCGCCCTTGGCCGCCGGAGGCGCGGACGAGGAGGCGGAGGAAGGGCCGGCCTGTTGTCCGGCCGTACCGCTCCCCTGCCCGCCGCCGCAGCCCACGAGCAGCGCGGCGAGCGCCACGGTGGCCAGGGCGCGCCCGGAGAGGTACCTCATGCCCCGGTCGCCCGCCGGCGGCGCACGAGGAGGACGGCGCCGCCGCCCACGACGACGGCCGCGGCGGCACCGCCGCCGATCCAGGTGCCCCCGGAGTTCGAGGAGGGCTCCGTCACACCGGTGTCGGGGGCACCGCTGGGCACGACGGAGACCTGGTCCCTGGAGGGCGCCCGGGTCGGCTCGGCACTCGACGCCTCGGAGGGGACGGCGCTGGGTGCGGTGGAGGCGCTCGGCCGCTGGCTCGGCGCCGCGGTCGAGGGAACGGGCGACGGGGTCCGGGAGGCACCCCCGTCGGCGAAGGCGGGCACGGCGCCCGCCAGTACGGCGGTGCACGCAAGTGCCAGGGCGCTGAGGCCTGTTCGGCGCATGGGTCGCTCTCTCTTTCGTTCGTCCGCCCGGCCGGTGGTCGATCGGCGCGGGCTGTGGGATGGATCGAGCGGAGAGACGAGGCGGGGGCGGGGCGGGTTGCAAAGAGATGGCAAAGCCGCGAAAGGGGGACTCAGTCCCCGTTCATCGCCTCGCGCAGCTCGGCCCGTCGCCGTATGCCCAACTTCTTGTAGGTGCTGGTGAGATGGGTCTCCACCGTGCGCCGGGCGAGGTGCAGCAGAGCGGCGATCTCGGTGTTGGTACGGCCGTCCGCGGCGAGGCCGGCGATCCGCCGCTCGCTGTCGGTGAGGGAGCCGGAGCCGGTGCGGGCGGCGGCGGTACGGCGGGCACCCCCCTCCCGCAGGCCCTGTTCCGCGAGCGTCAACAGCCTTGCGGCGCCCAGGCGTTCGGCGTGCGAAGCGGCCTCGCGCAGACAGGCGCGGGCACGGGAGCGGTCGCCGGCGGCGGTCAGCAGCCGGCCCTGCGCGATGAGCGCCGCCGCCAGTTCCGTACCGGCGGGGGCCGACCGCAGCAGTCGTACGGCCTCCTCGGCGAGCTCGGCACCGCGGCGGCCGCCGGTGGCCACGGCGAGGACTCGCAGCGCTCGGCCCGTCGTGCGGGGGGTGTCCCAGACGCGGGCCAGCCTCAGCTCCTCCTCGGCGAGCACAAGGGCCTCGCGGGGGTGGCCGAGGGCGATACGGCACTCGGCGGCGGCTGTGCGCCACGGCGTGACGACCGGACTGACGACGTCCCGGGCGGACTGCCGGCGCCCGCACTCCAGGAAGTCGTGCAGCGCGCCCGCGGGGTCGCCGACGGCGGCCCGGAAGACTCCTCGCGCATACAGGAAGCGGTTCAACTCCCAGCTGTCCGGGACCCGTTGCAGATCGACGGCATCGGCGAGCCGGGTGGCCTCGGCGAGCCGGCCGGTCTCGACGAGGGCGAGGAGGGTCTGGGCGTGGAGGTTGGTGGGGCCGGGGGCGGAGGGGGCGGAGGACGCGGTGCGGGTGTCGGGGGCCGACGGGGCCAGGAGGGCGTGGGTGCGGGGGTCGGTGAGCAGGGAGGCGTGGTCGGCGCGGGCCGCGGCGATGTCGGCTCTCGTCATGAGCAGGGCGTGGTGCATGGGGTGCAGCAGGTCGCGGCGTTGGCCGGCGAGGCCGCGTTCCACCAGCCGTTCCGCCTCGTCGAGTTCGTCGGCCCACTGGGCGACGGCGGCGGCGGTGCCCAGCAGGAAGGGCTCGGTCAGCGGGTCGGCGGGCTCGGCCAGCAGGCCTCGTACGCGCTTCATCGCGTCCTCGGCGGAGATGAGGCCGGCCGCCGCGGCATGGCGGACCAGTAACGCCTGCCCGGCCGTGCCGGCCAGGTCGGGCGAGCGCTCGGCGGTGTCGGAGAGCCCGCGGTAGACCTCCTGCCGTACCTCCTGGTCCTGGTCGGACAGCAGGGCCGAGGCGGTCCGGAGGGTGCGGACCAGGTCGGGGCGGTCGGTGAACAGGCCGTCGCCGTCCACCTGGCGCAGCACGTCGACGGCCACGCGCGCCTTGCCGAGTCCGGCCAGCGCCGTGCCGAGGGCGACGGCCGCGCGGACCCGGTCGTGCGCCTCGCCGGGCTGCCGCAGCGCCTCCGCGAGCCGCAGGGCGCCGGCCGGCGATTCCTCCACGGTGTACTCCAGGGAACCGAGTTCGGTCAGCAGCCGCAGTCGGCGCGGACCGGTCATCGGCTCGTCCAGGGCCCGGCGCAGGAAGGCGACGGCGTCGGCGAGGCGGTCGTCGCGTACGGCGAGGGCGGCGGCGTCCTGGAGCACGCCCGACGCCCAGTGCGTGCCGGCCGGGTCGGACAGCAGGAGTTGCCGGGCCACCGTCTCGGTGGGGGCGCCGCGCTTCACCATCGCCTCGGCGACCTGCCGGTGCGCGGCGCGGCGCCGGGCGGCGGGGACGCCGGTGAGTACGGCGTCCCGCAGGAGGGGGTGGGCGTAGCGCGGGCGACTGTCCGCGTCGGGCCGCAGCAGCCCCAACCCGGTCATCGCGGTGAGCCACCCCGCGACCCGGGTGACATCGGCCCCCGCCAACTCCGCCAGCAGCGCGGCCAGTCCGTCGACGGGACAGCCGAACCCATGTCCCGTCGGCCCGTCCCACCCCTCGTCCAGGACGGCCAGCACCCGAGCGACCTCGGCGGTACCGGGCCCGGCGCTGTCGAGCCACCAGGAGACAGCGGCGGGGAAGGCACCGGGGTAGAGGGCGGCACAGGTGTCGGGGAGGGCGGTGTGGACGTCCCGGAGGGTGGTGTGGGCGGCCGGGAGCAGCGCATGCTCCGACCGCCCCGGTTCCCCCAGGTCCTCCAGCAGCGCCCGCAGTAGCAGCGGGTTGGCCGCGGTGGCGCGTGTGCAGTGGTCGATCCAGGATCGGGGCGCCGCCGGGAAGTGGTCGAGGACCAGGGCCGATGCCGTCTCCGGGGACAGCGGCGGGAGGGTGTACGTCTGCACGAGGGCCCGCGAGAGGGTGTGCGCGAAGCCCGGCGCGGGTGGGTCTATGTCGTACTGGCTGCGTTCCGTCACCGCGAGCAGCACCGGCCGCGGTGACCGGTCGACATGCCGGGCGAACTCCACCAGCCAGCGGTACGACGGCCCGTCGGCGAGATGGACGTCGTCCACGGCGACCAGCAGCGGCGACTCGTCGGTGTAGGAGCACAGTGCGCGCCACAGCAGGTCGACCCGCTCCCGCTCGGCACCCGGCTCCTCCAACTCCGGTATGTACCCGAAGAGTTGCCGCGCCACGGCGAAAGGGACAGCGAGCTCCCCGGGAGCGCACCGGGCCCGTAGGACCCGCATGCCGTGCGCGGCGGCGTCCTCGGCGGCGGTCTCCAGCACCGTCGTCCGCCCGGTCCCCGTCGCCCCACGCAGCAGCACCAGCCCACCCGTACCGCCCCGGGCCCGCGTGGCCCCCGCCGCCAGCAGCGCCACCGCCTCCCGCTGCGCACCTGACAGCCCAGCCCGCCCTCCGCCCATCAGATCCCGCCCCTTCCCGACCGCGTGCCTCTCCCCGTCACAACCCCGAGCCCCCGCCCCCACATCCCCTCATCGAAAACACCCCCCTCGGCGGTTCTCCCCCACCTCCGATCTCGTGGTCCTGCTCGTGGTGTTCCACGGTTGCCCGTGCCCCGTCCTCCCCCGCAGGGTGAGGAAACCGCGCCCGCTTCCGACCCCACAACGGCGGCGCGCACAAGGACATCGAGGAACGCCCTTGCTCAGCACTTCGCGGACCACGCGCCCCGGCCCGGACGGTACCGGCGGCCGGATAGCGGTGGCGGTGCACGCCCCGGACCCGATCCTGCGGGAAGGGGTGCGCGGCCAGTTGCGCCGGTACCCGGAGGTCGACCTCAGGGAGGACGGCGACCCGGCCCCCGGCATCGTCGTCCTGCTCGTCGACGACGTACTCGACGAGACCGCCCTGACCAGGCTGCGCCGACTGGTGCGGACCGAGGGCGTACGGGCGGTGCTCGTGGTGCGGTCGCTGCGGGAGTCCGAACTCCTCGAGGTGATCGGATGCGGGGTGGGCGCCGTCGTATGGCGGCACGAGGCCACCGCACCCCGTCTGCTGCAGGCGGTCCGCGCGGCGGCCCGCGGCGACGGTGACCTGCCCGCCGATCTGCTGGGCAGGCTGATCAACCAGGTCGGCACCCTGCACCGCACCGCCGCCGACGGCAGCCGGGCGGGCGCCGCCCCGGGTCTGACCCAGCGTGAGGTGGACGTGCTGCGGCTGGTCGCCGAGGGGTTCGACACAGCGGAGATCGCCGCCAAACTCTCGTACTCCGAACGCACGGTCAAGAACGTCATGCACGGTCTGACCACCCGTCTGCGCCTGCGCAACCGCGCCCACGCCGTGGCCCATGCCCTGCGCGAAGGCTACATCTGACCACGAGACGTCCATCCGGTGCCGGTTGACGGCCGGCGGTCGATATCTGGGGCAAGTTGTGACGACCGTGTGCGCGGGTGTTGAAGGAGCCTTGCGGCTGTTCCTGCCATGACGTAAGTACGTGAATCATGAACCTGTTCACCCGTGCTGCGTCGACACTGCGCCGCCCGGCTCCCCCCACCGCCCCCCTCGCCCCCACGACTCCCCAGCACCGGTCCCAGCCCCAACACCGGCCGGGACAGCGGCAGTCCGCGCCGACCGGCCTGCTCGATCCCGCGCTGTCGTCGCTCACCGGGGAATGGATCATCGACCCGGCGCACAGCCGGCTCGGCTTCTCGGTCCGCCACGCACTGGTGACCACCGTGCGCGGGTCCTTCCTGGAGTACGACAGCCGGCTCTACTTCGACGGCCGCGACCCCTCCCGCTCGCGGGCGGAGATCGTCCTGGCCACCGGGTCCGTCGACACCGGCGTGGAACAGCGCGACGCGCATCTCGTCGGCCGGGACTTCCTGGACGCGCGCAACTATCCGCAGATGCGGTTCGTCAGTACGACGGTGCGGCTCGTGGACAACGACGTGTACCGCATGACCGGCGACCTGACCATCAAGAACGTCACCCGCCCCGTCGACCTGGAACTCACCTACATCGGCCATGTGACGGACGCGTTCGGCGACGAGCGGGTCGGCTTCGACGGCACGACCACCATCAACCGCCTCGAATGGGGCCTGTCCTACAACCAGAAGCTGGCCGAGGGCGGCGCCATGGTCAGCGAGAAGGTCCGCCTCCAGTTCGACATCGCCGCGATCCGTACGACGGACGCCCGCGTCTGACACCACGACAGGACATCCGACACCACGACAGGACAGGCCGACGACGCCTGTCCTCCGATCACAACCCCACGATCCCGTTCCACCTCTTGGCGAACTCCACCCGCTCCTTCGACGTGATGTCCCGGGCGATCGCCAGCCGCCCGCGCATCGCGCTGTCCGGGAAGATCAGGGGGTTCTCGGCGAGGGCCGCGGTGTCCTTGTCCTTCGAGGAGGCGAGGACGTGCTGGGCGGCCGGGACGGGGCAGACATAGTTCACCCAGGCGGCGAGTCCGGCGGCGACCTCGGGCTCGTAGTAGTAGTCGACGAGCCGCTCGGCGTTGCGCTTGTGCAGGGCTCGGTCCGGGACCATCAGGGAGTCCGACCACAGCTCCGCGCCCTCCTCGGGCACCAGGAAACGGATGTCGGGGTTGTCGGCCTGCAACTGGATGACGTCACCGGAGTACGCCTGACACGCCAGGACGTCTCCGGTGACCAGGTCCTTGGTGTAGTCGTTGCCGGTGAAGCGCCGTATCTGCCCGTTGTTCACGTACTTCTCGACCTGGTCGCAGACCTGGTCGAAGTCGGCGGCCGTCCACCTGGTGATGTCGACCCCGTTGCCCTGCATCAGCAGCGCGAACGCCTCGTCCAGACCGGACAGCAGCGTCACCCGGCCCTTGAGGTCCTTCGCCCACAGATCGGAGACATGCCGGATCTCCCGGCCCAGCTTCCGCCGGTTGTAGGCGATACCGGTGATGCCCGACTGCCACGGCACGGTGTACCGGCGGCCGGGGTCGAAGGCCGGTGAACGCAACTGGGGGTCGAGGTACTCGGCCACGTTCGGCTGCTTCGCCCGGTCCATCTTCTGGACCCACCCCAGCCGCACGAACCGCGCGCACATCCAGTCGCTCATGACGACCAGGTCGCGACCGGTCTGCTGATGGTTCATCAGCGCCGGGCTGATCTTGCCGAAGAACTCGTCGTTGTCGTTGATCTCCTCGGTGTACTTGACGGAGATCCCCGTACGCTTCTCGAACGCCTCCAGCGTCGGGCGGCTGTTCGGGTTCTTGTCATCGGTGTCGATGTACAACGGCCAGTTCGCCCAGACCAACCGCTTGTCACTGGCGGACAGATCGGCGACGGCCCGCTCACCGGGCCGCACATAGGCGGCGGGCACCCCGCAGCCGGCCAGTCCGCCGAGCATCGCGCCCCCGCCCAGCGCGCGCAGCAGGGTCCGGCGGGAGAGGGAGGAGTGCTTCGGCGTCAGGGGCATTGACGCAGCATGCCGCCCGAGCCCGTGCGCCCACAATCGACGCCGTGTCGAGTACGCCCACACAGGCCGGACACCCTGTCGATCCGCCCGGCCAGGTCATGGCGACGGGTCGGGCGTACGGGCCCCGGCGGCCCGGGGACCGGGGGCCGACGCCGCCTCCGTGCACCGCGGCGGCCCGACCTCCACGACCAGCCCGCCCGCGGCCCGGGTCCGGGCCCGCACCCGCCCGCCGTGCGCGGCGACGACGGCCGCGACGATGGACATGCCGAGACCCGGACCGTCGCGCCGGGAGCCCCGTCCGCCCGAACGGGGCCGGGAGCGCGGCTCGGCGCTCGTGTTCGGCACGCCGACCTGCCGCCGCTGCCCAACCCGGACCGGCACGGCAAGCCGGGCAGGTCGGGCCACTCCAAGGACGACGGCCTGCCCGGTCCGACGACCGGCGCGAAGAACGCCTGACCACCACGGAGGGGGAACGGCGCGGCCCCGGACGGGACTTGATCCGTCCAGGGCCGCGTGTCGCCTCGTGGGGACTAGGCGTCCAACGACGTCATCACGTGCTTGATCCGCGTGTAGTCGTCGAACCCGTACGCGGACAGGTCCTTGCCGTACCCGGACTTCTTGAAGCCACCGTGCGGCATCTCCGCGACCAGCGGAATGTGGGTGTTGATCCACACGCACCCGAAGTCCAGCTTCTTGGACATCCGCATCGCCCGCCCGTGGTCCTTCGTCCACACCGAGGAGGCCAGCGCGTACTCGACCCCGTTGGCCCACTCCACCGCCTGCTCCTCGTCGGAGAAGGACTGCACGGTGATGACCGGCCCGAACACCTCGTTCTGGATGATCTCGTCGTCCTGCTTCAGCCCGGACACCACGGTCGGCGCGTAGAAGTACCCCTTCTCACCGACCTGGTGGCCGCCGGCCTCGACCTTCGCGTGCGCGGGCAGCCGCTCGACGAACCCGGACACCTGCTTCAGCTGGTTGGGGTTGTTCAGCGGCCCGTAGAGCACATCCTCGTCGTCGGGCTGCCCCGTCTTCGTCTCGGCCGCCGCCTTCGCCAGCGCCGCCACGAACTCGTCGTGGATGGACGACTGCACCAGCACACGCGTGGCCGCCGTACAGTCCTGCCCGGCGTTGAAGAAGCCCGCCACGGAGATGTCCTCGACGGCCTTGGCGATGTCGGTGTCCTCGAACACGACGACCGGCGCCTTGCCGCCCAGCTCCAGGTGCACCCTCTTCAGGTCCTTGGACGCGGACTCGGCGACCGACATGCCCGCCCGCACCGAACCGGTGATGGACGCCATCGCCGGGGTCGGGTGCTCGACCATCAGCCGGCCGGTGTCACGGTCGCCGGTGATGACGTTGAAGACACCCTTGGGCAGGATCGACCCGATGATGTCGGCGATGAGCACGGTGGAGGCGGGCGTGGTGTCCGACGGCTTCAGCACCACCGTGTTGCCCGCCGCGATGGCCGGCGCGAACTTCCACACGGCCATCATCATCGGGTAGTTCCACGGCGCGACCTGCGCGCAGACGCCGACCGGCTCACGGCGGACGATCGAGGTCAGCCCCTCCATGTACTCGCCGGCCGAGCGACCCTCCAGCATCCGCGCCGCGCCGGCGAAGAAGCGGATCTGGTCGACCATCGGCGGGATCTCCTCGGACCGCGTGAGCCCGATCGGCTTGCCCGTGTTCTCGACCTCCGCCGCGATCAGGTCCTCGGCGCGCTCCTCGAACGCGTCGGCGATCTTCAGCAGCGCCTTCTGCCGCTCGGCCGGGGTGGTGTCGCGCCAGGCCGGGAAGGCCGCGGCGGCGGCCGCCATCGCGGCGTCGACGTCCGCCTGACCGGACAGCGGCGCGGTCGCGTAGGCCTCGCCCGTCACGGGGTTGACCACCTCGGTGGTCCGTCCGTCGGCGGCGTCCCGGAACTCACCGTCGATGTAGTTGCGCAGACGACGCAGCTCGGTGCTCACTGCCGGCCCTCCAAGTTCGAGTGGATCCAACGTGTCCATTGGCTGAGACACCCACACTAATCGGAGAGCCCACGTTTTCAACACCCCCGATCGCCTCAAGACTGCGAAATCCGCAGGTACCAGTCTCGTAAACAACGAATTTCATTGGTCCTCCCTTGCGGAACTGTCGAGACGTCGTGCACAGTGAGGTCGTGGCCAGTCGAAGCGCAGAGCACAGGGACTCCCGCGAGTCCAGGAACGGCACTCCTCATCCGGATGCCGTCTCCCTCGCCATCATCGAACAGCTCCAGGAGGACGGCAGGCGTCCGTACGCCGCGATCGGCAAGGCCGTCGGCCTGTCCGAGGCGGCCGTGCGCCAGCGCGTCCAGAAGCTGCTCGACCAGGGCGTGATGCAGATCGTCGCCGTCACGGACCCGCTCACCGTGGGCTTCCGCCGGCAGGCGATGGTCGGGATCAACGTCGAGGGCGACGTCGAGTCGATCGCGGACGCGCTGACTGACATGTCGGAAGTCGAGTACGTGGTGATGACCGCGGGCTCGTTCGACATCCTCGCGGAGATCGTCTGCGAGGACGACGACCACCTGCTGGACGTCATCAACAAACGCATCCGGTCACTGCCCGGAGTGCGCTCCACCGAGAGCTTCGTCTACCTCAAGCTCAAGAAGCAGACCTACATGTGGGGAACCCGATAACCGTGAGCCAGAAGGACCTCAGCAAGACCGCGTACGACCACCTGTGGATGCACTTCACCCGCATGTCCTCGTACGAGAACTCCCCCGTCCCGACCATCGTGCGGGGCGAGGGCACCTACATCTACGACGACAAGGGCAAGCGCTACCTCGACGGTCTCGCCGGTCTGTTCGTGGTCCAGGCCGGTCACGGCCGCACGGAACTCGCCGAGACCGCGTTCAAGCAGGCCCAGGAGCTGGCGTTCTTCCCGGTCTGGTCCTACGCCCACCCGAAGGCCGTGGAGCTGGCGGAGCGCCTCGCCGACCACGCGCCGGGCGACCTGAACAAGGTCTTCTTCACCACCGGCGGCGGCGAGGCCGTCGAGACCGCCTGGAAGCTGGCCAAGCAGTACTTCAAGCTGCAGGGCAAGCCGACCAAGTACAAGGTCATCTCCCGCGCGGTCGCCTACCACGGCACCCCGCAGGGCGCCCTCTCCATCACCGGCCTGCCGGCCCTGAAGGCGCCGTTCGAGCCCCTCGTGCCCGGCGCCCACAAGGTCCCGAACACCAACATCTACCGCGCCCCGATCCACGGCGACGACCCCGAGGCCTTCGGCCGCTGGGCCGCCGACCAGATCGAGCAGCAGATCCTCTTCGAGGGCCCGGACACGGTCGCCGCGGTCTTCCTGGAGCCCGTGCAGAACGCCGGCGGCTGCTTCCCGCCCCCGCCCGGCTACTTCCGGCGCGTCCGCGAGATCTGCGACCAGTACGACGTACTGCTCGTCTCCGACGAGGTCATCTGCGCCTTCGGCCGCCTCGGCACGATGTTCGCCTGCGACAAGTTCGGCTACGTCCCCGACATGATCACCTGCGCCAAGGGCATGACCTCGGGCTACTCCCCGATCGGCGCGTGCATCGTCTCCGACCGTGTCGCCGAGCCGTTCTACAAGGGCGACAACACGTTCCTGCACGGCTACACCTTCGGCGGCCACCCGGTCTCCGCGGCGGTCGGCCTCGCCAACCTCGACCTGTTCGAGCGCGAGGGCCTCAACCAGCATGTGCTCGACAACGAGGGCGCGTTCCTGTCGACCCTCCAGAAGCTGCACGACCTGCCGATCGTCGGCGACGTCCGCGGCAACGGCTTCTTCTACGGCATCGAGCTGGTGAAGGACAAGGCCACCAAGGAGTCCTTCAACGACGAGGAGACCGAGCGCGTCCTGTACGGCTTCCTGTCCAAGGCCCTCTTCGAGAACGGCCTGTACTGCCGTGCCGACGACCGCGGCGACCCGGTCGTCCAGCTCGCCCCGCCGCTGATCTCCAACCAGGAGACCTTCGACGAGATCGAGCAGATCCTGCGCGCCACCCTCACGGAGGCCTGGACCAAGCTCTGACCTCCGGCGGTCAGACGGTCCAGGGGCTGGGCCCGGGGTGCACCCGTTCGAGTGAGAAGGGTGGGTCCCGGGCCGCGTGCTGTCCGGCGTCGCCGTCTCGGCTCCTTAGCGTGCCTGGTAACCGATCGGCCCTGTCCTCGTTCCCCCGCTCGGGGGATTGGCAAGGCAAAAACGGATCTGAACCGAGGTGTACGCCCATGGTGGCCCCGCCGGACAACGACGTGCTCTGGGCACGCACCCTGCACTTCCAGCACCGCGACGGCTCGCCCGCGCTCAGCGGCGTCTCGATCGGCGTCCAGGAGGGCGAGATCCTCGCCGTCAGCGGCCCGCGCGGCAGCGGCAAGACGACGTTGCTGCGCTGTCTCGCCGGCCTGGTCCCGGCCCAGCGCGGCGAGGTCTGGTTCAACAGCGTGCCGGTCCACACGATGGGCCCGCTCACCCGAGAGCGCCTGCGCCGCGACCGCTTCGGCTGGATCGACCCGGCCCCGGTGCTCGTCCCCGAGCTGAACGCCTGGGAGAACGCGGCGCTCCCCCTGATGCTCCGCGGCACCAGCCGCCGCCGCTCCAAGACCGCGGCCCTGGAGTGGCTGGAGCGGCTGGACATCGGCGACCGATCCCGCAGACGTCCGCACGAGCTGACCCAGGCGGAACGCCAGCGCGTCTCCATCGCCCGCGCCCTGGCCCCGGCGCCCACGGTCCTGTTCGCCGACGAGCCGACGGCGCCGCTCCACCGGGCCGACCGCGCGCATGTGCTGCGCACCCTCACCACGGCGGCCCGCTCCCACGGGATCACGGTGGTCCTCGCGACCCACGACGCGGAGACGGCCGCCCTGGCGGACCGCACGGTCGCGTTGCTCGACGGCCGTCGGGTCAACACCGTCCATCTCCCGCCGATGGCGGAGGCGGAAGCGCGGGGGCCGGAGGGCCACAGGAGCGGGCCGGGCGGTCGAGGGGCCGAGCCGGAAGGCCAGGGGGCCGCGTGCTCGCTCTCCGTCTGACCCGCGGCGCCCACCCGGCCGTCCACCTCCGCCGCCTCCTGGTGACGACGGCGTCGGCGGGCACGGGCTTCCTCCTCCTGTGCACCCTCGGCCACGCCCTCAACCACCCCGAGTCCCCCTCGTCCTCCCTCCTCCGCCTGGCCTGGTGTCTGACGCCCCTGGCGGCCGCGGTCCACTTCGCGGTGGCGGTGGCCCGCACCGACCCCGCGACCCGGCCCCGCCCCGGCCTCTCGGCCATCGGCCTGGGCCCCGGCCGTCTGATGGCCGTCGCGGCGACGACGACGGCCCTCTCCAGCGCCCTCGGCTCGATGCTGGCCCTCCTGCTCTTCCTCCACCTCCGAGGCGACCTCACCGGCATGCCCTTCGACGGCACGGCCGCCGACTTCCTCGCCTCGGACAAGGACCTCCCCCTGCCGGCGGCGCTGACCCTGCTGGCCCTGGTCCCGGTGATCGCGTCGGTGACGGTGGCACTGGTGCTGCGGCCCCGGGACGCCCGGCCGTCACCGGCAAGGAGCACGGAACGCTCGTACGGCCGCTTCGGCACATACACCAGACCGGGCGCACCGCGAGAGACATTCGGCGCCTACGGCCGCTTCGGCGCCCGCCTTCGGCCACGCCCCGCGGGCAGTCGGGGCGCCGAGACGGCTCCCGCCCCACAGGGAGACGGCACCCCGAGCGGGCGGCCGGGCGAGACGCCCGCCAAGGCCCCGTCCGAGGCCCCCTCCACTGCCCCCTCCACGACGGCCGCCGCCGCACCGGACCCGGACCCCACCACCCAGCCCCCCGCCCCCCGCAATCCCCCCGCCGGCCTCCCCTGGGGCATCGCCACCCTCACCGCGGGCCTGGCGGTGGAGGCCTACGCGAGCCGAGCCGGCCGGCCCACCCTGGCTCTCCCGGCCGGGCTCTCCGCCACCACCCCCGCGCTCCTCCTGGGCCTCGTCCTCGCCGCCCTCGGCCTCGCCCTCACCGCCCCCGCGCTCACCCATCTCACCGGCCGGGTCCTCCAGTCCGCCCGCCCCGGCGCCCTGCGCCTCCTGGCCGGCCGGGTCCTGATGGAGGAAGCCGTCCGCATCGGCCGCCCCCTGGGCATCGTCTGCGCGGTCGCGTCCGCCGCCTACGCCATGGCCACCCTCTACACCCCCGGCGAACCCGCCTTCGGTCCCCTCACCACCCTCGGCACGCTCCTCGTCACCGGCTGCACGATCGCCACCCTCCTCACGGCGGCCGTGGAAGCGAGACAGGCACGCGCCGACACCACGGCGGCCCTTCTGCGTCTGGGCGCCCCGGCGACCACGCTCCGCAGCGCCGCGGCCCTCCGGGCCGGCGCCCTGCTGGCCCTGTTCACCCCGCTCACCCTGCTGGTGGCGGAGCTGGCCGCCCTCCCGCTGGCCCGCTGAGGACCCGTACGGAAAAAACCTCCCGGCCGCCGATGAGTTCCGAAGCGCGCCCCGGTCTACCCACCAAACGGCACGAACCCCGATGGGAGAGACCCCGCATGTACCAGCAGATGATCTTCGTGAACCTGGCCACCGACGACGTCGACGCGTCGAGGAAGTTCTTCACGGAGCTCGGCTACTCGATCAACCCGCAATTCAGCACCGACGACTGCACCTGCGTCGTGATCAGCGACACGATCATCGCGATGCTGCTCAGCAAGAAGCGGTACGCCGACTTCACGAAGAAGGAGATCGCGGACTCGTCGAAGACCAGCGAGGTCCTGCTCTGTCTCAGCGCCGAGAGCCGCGCGAAGGTCGACGAGCTGGTCGACAGGGCCGTCGCCGCGGGCGGTACGGCCAACGACGACGTGCAGGACCACGGTTACATGTACGGCCGCTCCTTCGACGACCTCGACGGCCACTCCTGGGAGGTCGTGTGGATGGACCCGGCGGCGGTCCAGGGCTGACCCGGACACAGCCGACGCCGTGCCTAGCATGGGCCCGTGCAGACGAGCCCGGCCCATGCGGCCCACCACGACGAACGTGAGATCGAGACGCTCGAGGACTTCGACGCGACCGTCTCGGCTCGCGGCACTCTCGCCGGTTACCGCGTACAGGCCGTCGATCTGACGGACCGTACGAAGGAGTTGCTCACCACCGACACCGCGGGAGCCGTCTTCCTCGGCTGTCCCATGCGGCCGGACGCCGAGGCGAAGGTCAGGTCCGCCGGCGCCCTGGTCTTCCCGCCGGTCCCGTATCTCCCCTTCGACCCGTATCGCGGGCACCTCTACACCCCCGACAACCTGTTCGCCTCCCTCGACAAGGGGTACGAGGAGACACCGGACGCCCTCGCCTACGCCTGGTTCGGGCGGACCAGGGCCGACGGCGACATATTCGCCTCGATGCTGCGCGCCGTGCACGACGACTCCATCTCGGACGCGCTGGACGAACTCCTGCGCGGGGCACGGGTGGTGGGTGTGATGGGCGGCCACGCGATGGAGCGCGGGACGGAGGCGTACGCCGGGGCGGCCCGGCTGGGGCGGGAGTTGAGCCGCGCCGGGTTCACCGTGGCGACGGGCGGCGGGCCGGGCGCCATGGAGGCGGCCAACCTCGGCGCGTACGCGGCGCCGTACGACGACCCGATGCTCGACGAGGCCTGCCGACTCCTCGCCGGGACACCCTCGTTCAAGCCCTCGATCACCGACTGGGCGCGGGCCGCCTTCGAGGTACGGGAGCGTTGACCGAAAGGCAACCACTCGGTCGGCATCCCCACGTGGTTCTACGGCCATGAGCCGCCGAACCCCTTCGCCTCGCACATCGCCAAGTACTTCGCCAACGCCACCCGCGAGGACGGCCTGTTGGCCCGCTCCGACGCGGGCGTGGTCTTCCTGCCCGGCGCGGCCGGGACCGTACAGGAGATCTTCGACAACGCGACGCCCAACTACTACGAGTCACGCGGCGAACCGACGCCCATGGTTCTGGTGGACCGTGCGCACTGGACGGAACGGCTGCCGGCCTGGCCCCTCTTGCAGTCACTCGCCCGGGAACGGTCGATGGAGTCCCGTATCGCCCTCGTTGACCGTATCGAGGAGGCTCCGGAGGCGTTGAAACGTATCTGCAGTTAAAGGAGAGGTAAAGCCAACGGACAAGTGGGGCCTGCGGATTGACACTACTTATGGAGCGCTTATACATCTGTGAGTCTCCTGGGGAACGTGAAGCCTCACCTCTTCGTCGCCTCACGTCCTGTCAACCCCCCGCAGTTGTGCCATCCCTTGAAGGGCAAACGTGTCCATATCTCGCCGCACCGCACGTCGTTCCGTGCAGATCCTGGGCGTCGCCGGCGCCTCCGTCGCGCTCGCCGTGAGCGCTGCCGGCAGTGCACTGGCCTGCAACATCAGTGAGTTCTCCGCCGAAGCCAAGTGCGACGGCAGCAAGGGCGTCATCACCGTCACCGACAAGGACGCCTCGGGTACGCCGGCCACCGTGACCGTGTTCCTCGAGAACAACGGTGCCGACGCCAAGCAGATCGGTGAGCAGGACGTCAAGGGTTCCCGCGAAGGTGTCACCATCACCTTCGCGGAGGACTGGGCGCCCAACGCCGAGTACCGCGTCCACGTCACGGCCGGCAACGGCAATCGCACGATCGTCGACAAGGACATCAAGCCGAACCTGACGACCCCGTCCGAGGGCTGCTCGAAGGACGAGTCGACCCCGCCGGCCACCCCGTCGCCGTCGGAGTCCGCCTCGACCCCGGCCGAGGACACCCCGACCCCGGCCCCGTCCGAGTCGGCGTCGGAGAGCACCACCGCTCCGGCGACCACCTCGTCCAACGCCGCCTCCCCGGCCGCCGGTGAGTCCAACCTCGCCGAGACCGGTGCGAACTCCAACACCGGCATGATCGCCGGTATCGCCGGCGCCCTGGTCGTCGTGGGCGGCGGCGCCGTCTACTTCGGCATGCGCCGTCGCGGGGCGAACAGCAGCCGCTGACGCCTCACTTCGCACACGCTGTGGCCCGTCCCCGTATCCCCGGGGGACGGGCCACGGTCGTTCACCCGAACGACGCCCGCTCCAGCCAGAACTCCAGCAGCTCGCGCTCGCCGAGGACCTCCAGCTCCGGGCTGTCCAGCGGGAGCCGACGGTAGAAGGCCAGCAGGACGGAGGTGAGCGGGCCCCGCAGGGCGACGGTGGCCTTCTCGTGGCCGCGGCGCCACAACACGCCGTCCTCGCCGAGCTCGATCAACCACTCGGCGTTCGACCCGGGCGCGCCGTCGGTGGCATGGAGGTGGATGCTCCGGCCGGATCCGCGCAGCTCCTTCGCCGCCCAGCGCGGATCGGCCCGTTGCGCGAGCTGTACGATCCCCAGCCACTCGTCGATCGCGTCGGCCGCGATGTCGGGGGCCACTTCGTAGGCCAGGCCCGTCGCGGGCATGGCGTCGGCGCGGTGGACGGTGATCTCGTGAGCCATACGGCGGGCCCAGAAGCCGGCGGTCGGGTCCCCGGCCCAGGACCACACCCCGGTGTCCGGCCCGGCCTCCCGCAGCGCCCCCACGACCAGCTCACCCGCCTCCGCCAGCCAGGCGTCGAGTTCGGCGGCATCGCCCGTCTTCTCGGGGCCGTCACCGCGAGGCACCTGTTCGTCGGGGATGTTCTCCTGCGCCCGCGTCCGCACCAGCGTGCCCACCCAGCGCAGGGCACCGCCCATGTGCAGCACGAGCTGCTCCAGAGTCCAGTCCGGACAGGTCGGGACGGTCGCGGACAGATCGGCGCCACTGGTCACCACCGCCCTCAACTGCTCGACTTGCAGGGCGATCTCATCGCAATACCGATCGTGTCCGAGTCGCGTCATGCCCCTCACCCTAGGGCGTGTTGCGAAAGTCCCGTCGTCCGCCCGGAGGGCGGGCCGGGCGGCGTCTGGGGCGTGCTCTCGGCGTGCCGGGCGGAAGCCCTCGT